>DATIPV010000398.1:0-1624 GCA_035471525.1 Robiginitalea sp. | reverse complement strand
TGCGCTCCTCTGAAGTAATCTTGATTTTCGAGGCCCGCCCGCCCTGGTGGATATTGGCCCGGAACTCCCCTTTCTCGGCCTGCCGCTGCATGGAGGCCACCACCTTGCCGTCGACCACGAAACAACGGATATCCTGCCCGTTGGCCTCCTTGATGAATTCCTGTACCAGAATGTTGGTCTGCACGCTTTTGAAGGCGTTGATAACGCTTTCGGCCGCCTTGTTGGTCTCGGCCAGCACTACTCCTTTGCCCTGGGTGCTTTCCAGCAGCTTGATGATCAAAGGGGCCCCGTTCACCATTTTGATCAGGTCGCGGGTGTCGTTGGGCGACTTGGCAAACCCGGTAATGGGGATGTGGATGTCGTGGCGGGCAAACAGCTGGGAGGCGTATAGCTTGTCGCGAGATTGCGTTATGGCCTCTGCCGAATTCAGGCAATAGACCCCCAGGTAGTCGAACTGGCGGATCAGGGCACAGCCGTAAAAGGTCACCGAAGGCTTTATGCGGGGGATGATGGCGTCGAACTCATTCAGGATGTTCCCGCCCCGGTAACGGATCTCGGGCGAATTGGCGTCGAGCTTCATATAGGCGAGCTCAACATTCAGAAATACGATCTCATGGCCCCTCGCCTCGGCGGCCTCCATGATCCGTTTGTTGCTGTAAAGGGCAGGGTTGCTCGCGAGCAGGGCAATCCGGAGCCCGGTCTTTTCATGGATAAAGGGAGCGTATTTCTGCGCGATCTGGGCATCGGTAAACTCGCTTTGGACGAAACTCATGGCCGGGTTAACCAGGAACCGGCCCGAAAGGGCCTCCCGGCCCAATAGCATCCGGTATTCCATGGTGTCGCGGTTGGCAAGGGTAAGCTCTATTTCGAAGACCTCTTTGCCCAGGCGCATCGGGGTCTTTATAACCAGTCGTTCCTCGGAGATGCCCGAAGAACTCTTCACGGTTCGGCGGGTTACCAGGCGTGCTTCGCAACGGAGTACAATACTCCGGTTGTCCTGGAGCGGGAAGACCTCGAACTGCACCCACTCTTCCCCGTGTTTCATCACGATTTTCAGGTTCGTGGCCTGAATGGAAGAGGTCTTTGCCCCGGAATCGACCCGTGCCTTGATGGCAGGAATGCCCAACCCTTCAAAAACGCACCACTCCTCGGCGCCGATAACTTTCAATGAATCCATAGGAGACGTTTGCATGGACGTATTTTCCGCATCGACCGAGGTGTGTTTTCAGTCTCTGCGGAATACATCCGGAGGTTGCAGGAAGTGTTTGAACTCCACCATGTAGCCGTTCGGGTCTTCTACGAAGAACGACCGGTGGGCGCCTGCCTTGCCCTCGAGGAAAAGCGAATTCACGGGCAGTTCCAGCGACAGCCCCTGAAGGCGCTTCAGCAGCCGCTCCCACTCTTCGGCATCTACCAGCACCCCAAAATGAAAGGCCGGCAGCACGGCATCTTCAAACTTGTACGACTTGAACTGGAAATTGAATCCCCCCGATTTGATGAAGGTAATCTGGTTGCCAAATAAATCCACGTCTACCCACTGGGTAGACATGCGTCCGAGTCCTGCCCCAAGTGTTTCAGAATAAAACGTCTTGGTGGCCGAGACGCTGATACAGGGCAGGGAAAG
>DATIPV010000397.1:0-6076 GCA_035471525.1 Robiginitalea sp. | reverse complement strand
ACCGGGAACTTCAACGAGGCCACCGCCCGGGTATACACCGATTACACCCTGTTTACCGCCCATGAGCCCATCCTGAAGGAAGTGAACAAGGTTTTCGATTTTTTCGAGGCTACCTACAAGGTCCGCAATTACAAGCACCTGATCGTTTCGCCCCACTACACCCGGGCCCGTTTCGAAAAGCTGATCCAGGGCGAGATCGCCAATGCCAGGGCCGGGAAGCAAGCCTTCATCAAGATCAAGATGAACAATCTCACTTCCTACGACATGGTAGACCTGCTCTACGAAGCCAGCAATGCAGGGGTGAAAATCCAGCTGATCATCCGGGGGGTCTGCTGCCTGATACCCGGGTTGCCCGGCATGAGCGAAAACATTGAGGCCATCAGCATCGTAGACAAGTTTCTGGAGCATCCGCGTATCTTTATTTTCGCCAACGACGGGGATCCCCAGGTCTTCATTTCTTCGGCCGACTGGATGACCCGGAACCTCGATTACCGCGTGGAGGTGGGTTGCCCCATCTACCAGAACGATATCCGGCAGGAGCTTATCGACACCTTCGAAATCTCCTGGCGCGACAACGTAAAGGCGCGCGTGTACGACGACACCCAATCGAACTGTTACCGCCGTAACGATTTGCCCCCCCTCCGTTCCCAGTTCGAGATGTACGACTACTACGTGCGCAAACTGCAGGGCTCCCGTGAAGATTCGTAAATATGCGGCTATCGATATTGGCTCCAACGCCATCCGGCTGCTCATCCAGAACGTGATCGAAGCGCCGGACCGCCCGGTTCGCTTCAACAAGAGCTCCCTGATCCGGGTGCCCGTGCGCCTGGGGGAGGATAGCTTCCGCACCGGCCGGATTACCCCGAACAACGAGCTGCGCATCGAGAAGACCCTTCGGGCTTTCGGCCTGCTGATGGAAGTGAGCGGGGTGGAGCGGTACCGGGCCTGTGCCACTTCGGCCCTGCGGGAGGCCGAGAACGGGCCCGCCATCCTGGATCGGATCGGGCGCGATACGGGCATGCCGGTAGAACTGATAGACGGGCGGGAGGAAGCGCAGATCATCGCCTCGACCGACCTCCGTCGTTTTCTCCGGGAAGGCATTACCTACCTCAATGTGGATGTGGGGGGCGGCAGCACTGAATTTACCTGGTTCATCCGGGGGGTCCCTGCTCAGTCGCGCTCGTTCCGGATCGGCACCGTGAAGCTCCTCGACCAAATGGTCACTGAGGCCGAGTGGGGAGAACTCGAAGCCTGGCTCCGGCAGGAAGCGGCTGCCTTCCCGCAGGTAGCGCTCATAGGCTCGGGAGGCAACATCAATAAACTGCACAAGATGTCGGGCCGCAAACGCGAGCAGCCCCTCAGCTATTCCTGGCTTCAAAAGCAATACCGTTTCCTGGAAGGGCTGAGCTACGATCAGCGCGTGGCCGAGATCGGCCTTAACCCCGACCGGGCCGATGTAATCCTGCCTGCTGCGCGGATCTTCCTGGCCGCAGCCCGCTGGAGCGGGGCCCGCCGGATATACGTTCCGCAGATAGGCCTGGCCGACGGCATTATCCGCCACATGTACTACAACGGAGTTTTGCCGAGGGAGTCCTGAGGCGGTGGCTACCCGTGGATGGTCTCCCGGGTGCCGAGCCCCTTCATGATCCCGGCTTCATAGGTGAGCAATTCCTGCCATTTGCGGTCTACTTCGGCCCGGTCGCCGAATTGCCTTGCGAAGTTCAGAAACAGGGTGTAGTGGCCTGCCTCGCTGACCATGAGCTTTCGATAGAATTCGGCCAGGTCCCGGTCTTGCAGTTCCTCAGACAGCAGGCGGAACCGTTCGCAGCTGCGGGCCTCGATCAGGGCCGCATACAGCAGGCGGTGGATCAGCAGGTCCAATCGCGTGCCGCCCTTGGGGAAAAATTTCATGAGCTCTACCACATAGTCGTCTTTCCGGTACCGCCCCAGGGTCTTTCCCCGGGCCAGGATGCGGTCGTGCACCATTTTGAAATGCCCCATTTCCTCGCGGGCCAGGGCCACCATTTCGGTGACCAGTTCCGGGTATTCCGGGAAGTTCACGATCAGGGAAATAGCCGTGCTGGCCGCTTTCTGTTCGCAGAAGGCGTGATCGGTCAGTATTTCGTCAATATTCTTTTCAACAATGTTTACCCAGCGCGGGTCGGTAGGGAGTTTCAGGCCTAACATCCGGTTTCGTTTTTAGCTAAGTTACGAACTTCCGGCCGTTTCGGTTTCCGACGGCCATTCCGCCGGCTCTCTTGGCGGGATTCCGGATAATTAGTATTAGTTTTGTGGAAGGCCGGACCAACTTGGGGCCGATCCCCTGTAAAGAGATTTTTGCCGGCATTGCCTATGAATTCCCCATCTGTTTCGGACCACCTAAAAAAGTTGTTGTTCAGCCGGCTGGATCCCCAACAGGCCACCTGGTTCGAAGGCAGGCTGGCTGTTACCCTCGAACCCCCGTCCGGAAGGGACCTGTTCCTGACCTACACCTTGATTGGCCGGAAGCTGCCCGCCCTCGGCATCGAGGTGCCGGAGACGCCCACCGAATGGCTCTGGAGCTATCTGAAAGGGCACGGAATACGACTCGACCAACTGGCCCGGATTTACCTGCTCGCAAGGGCCCTCGAACGGGACCCGTACTACTTCGTTCCCAAAGTGGGCACGCTGTTGCAGGTGGCCGATACGGGCGAACTGACCACTTTTCTGCGCTTTTTGCCGGTACTGCCGCATTCGGAGGAGTTTGCCGCCGCCGCGGTGGACGCCTTGCGGACCAATATCTCCACCGTATTTGACGCCATCGCCCTGGAAAACCCGTTTCCGGAGGCGCATTTCGACCAGGGGCAGTGGAACCAGATGTACCTCAAGGCCGCCTTTATGGAGCGGGACCTTCTCAAGATAATCGGGGTGGAGCACCGGGGCAATGCCCGTTTGGCCCGCATCATTTCCGATTACGCCCACGAGCGCTGGGCGGCCTCTCGGCCCGTGGACCCGCTTATCTGGCGCCCGGTGGGACCTTTCCTGGATGAGTCCCTGCTGGCCGATATGCGGCGCCTGCTGGAGAGCCCCGATGGCCGGGAACAGCGGGCCGGCTTTTTGAGTTGCCGGGCCTCCCGCGATCCCCGGGCCGCGGCCCTGATCTCAGGCCATCCCCTGCGGGCCGTTTACGACAGCAAACCTTTTAACTGGGAAGATCTAAAACCCTGAAACATGGAAGACACCCTCAGATTTATCGATCCGCACATACACATGACCTCCCGAACCACCGACGACTACGAAGCCATGGCAGCTGCCGGGGTGGTGGCCGTTATAGAGCCCGCCTTCTGGATGGGGCAGCCCCGTACCCAGGTGGGGTCCTTTCAGGACTATTTCAGCAGCCTGGTGGGCTGGGAACCCTTTCGGGCGAGCCAGTTCGGCATCAAGCATTATTGCACCATCGGCCTGAATTCCAAGGAGGCAAATAATGTGGCCCTGGCCGAAGAGGTCATGGACCTGCTGCCGCTCTACCTCCAGAAGGAAAATGTAGTGGCAGTGGGAGAGATCGGCTACGACGACCAGACGCCTGCGGAGGACCGTTTTTTCAGGGCCCAGCTCGAGCTGGCCCGCGAATTGGGCATGAGCGTGCAAATCCACACGCCCCATCGCGACAAGAAGGCCGGGACCATCCGGAGCATGGAGGTCTGCCTGGAACACGGGCTCGATCCGGCCGACGTGATCGTGGACCACAACAATGAGGAAACCGTGCGCGACGTCCTCGACCGCGGTTTCTGGGCGGCTTTTACGATTTATCCCAAGACCAAGATGGGCAACGAGCGCATGGTGGAGGTGATCCGGCAGTACGGCAGCGAACGGATCATCGTCGACAGTTCCGCCGATTGGGGCGTAAGCGACCCGCTGGCGGTGCCCAAAACGGCTTCCCTGATGCTCAGGCGCGGCATTGCCCGCGCCGACGTCGAGCGCAGTTGTTACGGAAATGCCCTGGAAGCCTTCAGCCGGAACAGCCGGATGAGCGAATCGGACTGGTCCGGAGCGAAAGGCATAGACCAGCGCTTGCGGTACAACGACAACAGCGTGCTCCGAGGGCAGTCGCCCCGGGTGGATTCCGATCAAATCAGTTGAGGTGAAGGCGAATCGATTGCGCGGTTACCTGCGCCTGATGCGCCCGGCCAACCTGCCGACAGCTGCCGCGGACATCCTGGCGGGAGTGGCCATCGCAGGGGGCTATCCCGGACATTTCCCTTCTTTTTACGACCTGTTGGCATACGGATTGCCGATCTTCCTGCTCTGCGTCGCCTCGGTGCTGTTATATGCGGGGGGCGTGGTTTTGAACGATGTTTTCGACGCCTCCCTCGATGCTGCAGAGCGACCGGAACGGCCTATCCCCAGCGGGCTTGTGCCCCGCAAACACGCCGCGGTCTTCGGGAGCGCCCTGCTGCTTGCCGGAGTCCTGCTGGCCCTCTGGATCGGGACCGACATAGGCCTGGTAGCCCTTTTGCTGGCTGGCGGGATACTGCTGTACGACGGCCTGGCCAGGAGACACGATCTGCTGGGGCCGCTGGCCATGGGGTCGTGCCGGGCCCTGAACCTGTGGCTGGGCATTAGCCTGGTGCCGCTGGTGGCGCCCTGGCAATACCTGTGGGTGCCTCTCCTCTATATCTTTGCCGTAACGGCCGTAAGCCGGGGCGAAGTGTACGGAAGCCACAAACCGCAGCGGATACTGGCTGCCTTTTTGTACGTACTTGTTATTTTTGGTACGGCCGGCCTGATCTTTTGGGAAACCGGCCGGTGGCTATGGCCCCTGGCGTTCCTGTTGTTGCTGGCCGTGATGGTTTTCCGCCCGCTGGCACGGGCCATCCGCGACGGAATGCCCGACTCGATACGGGCAGCTGTCAAAGGAGGCGTTATGGGGATCATAGCCCTCGATGCCAGCTGGGCCGCCGGGTACGGGCCCTGGTGGCTGCCCCTGCTGGTGTTGTTGCTATTGCCGCTGGCGGTGGGCCTGGCCAGGCGGTTTGCCGTAACCTGAGAACTGCGAAGGATGAACGCATCGATTGAACGAACTTTCAGCATGACCCATACGCACCGGCTCCTTTTCACAGAAGGCGTTTTCAGTGTGGGCAACCCCCTGTTGGCTGAGGTGGCCGGCGCATCCCGTTTGGGTGAGCCGGTAAAGCTGCTCTTCGTGCTCGATTCGGGCGTAGAGCGGGCCTGGCCCGGTCTGCAAGCAGCTATCCGCACCTATTGCGAGGCCCATGGGAAGCGCCTGGCCTGCACCGAGGTGCTGACCGTTCCCGGAGGGGAGGTATGCAAGAATTCGGAAGGCCCGCTGCAGCAGGTGCTGCAGGGGATAGAACGGCAGCGAATCTGCCGTCACTCCGTCGTGGTAGCCATAGGGGGCGGGGCCGTGATCGATATGGCCGGCTACGCAGCTGCCATTGCGCACCGGGGCGTGGGATTGATCCGGATCCCCACCACCGTGCTGGCCCAGAACGATGCGGCTGTGGGCGTAAAAAACGGGATCAACCTCTTTGGCAAAAAGAATTTCATTGGCACTTTCGCCCTGCCGCTGGCCATACTAAACGACCGCGATTTTCTGCTGACCCTGGACGACCGCGACTGGATTGCCGGGACTGCAGAGGCCGTAAAGGTGGCCCTGATCAAGGACGCTGCTTTTTTTGAAGCCCTTGAAAATGAAGCCGGAGCTTTGCGACGTCGCGACCGGCAGGCCATGGACCGGCTTATCTTCCGCTGCGCCGAACTGCATATGGATCATATCGCCTCGGGAGGCGACCCGTTCGAGACCGGTTCATCCCGCCCGCTCGACTTCGGACACTGGGCCGCCCACAAGCTGGAACACCTGACCGCTTACTCCCTCCGGCATGGGGAGGCGGTAGCCATCGGCATGGCCCTCGACGTGCTGTACAGTGCCCGGATCGGATGGATATCCGAAGCGGTGAAGGACCGCATCCTCCGGCTTTTGACGGCACTGGGCTTTTCACTCGAAATATCCGCAGACCTTCCGGGAGGACCTGCTGCCCTGCTGGCCGGGATCGAGGAATTCCGGGAACACCTGGGA
>DATIPV010000396.1:0-5311 GCA_035471525.1 Robiginitalea sp. | reverse complement strand
AAACCGCTGGTCAACAGCGGTTATGGGGAGATTAATTCCTGCCTTCAGGCACAAAACTCATCATAGGCGGCCATCAGATTGTCTGCAATCACTTCGGCCGGGCGCCCTTCGATGTGGTGGCGTTCGATCATGTGGACCAGCTCCCCATCCTTAAAAAGCCCCATGCTAGGGGACGAAGGCGGGAACGGGATCATGAGGTTTCGGGCTGCGTCCACGGCTTCCCGGTCTACTCCGGCGAACACCGTGACCAGCCGGTCGGGTGTTTTATCGTGGCGCAGACTGAGCTTTGCTGCAGGGCGGGCATTCGCTGCTGCGCAGCCGCAGACGGAATTGACCACTACCAGTACGGTACCTGGTTGGTTTATAGCTTCCTGGACGGTTTCGGCCGTAAAGAGTTCTTCAAATCCGGCTGAGGCGAGATCCTGCCTCATGGGTTTTACGAGTTCTGCTGGGTACATAGTATGCTGTTTTATTTCGGCAGCGACAAAGGTATGAAATAGGCGGGAGTATTCCATGGGGTTACAGAGAGCGGTCCCCAAGGGGTGTAATCTGGGTCAAAGCGCTATATTTGGCAAAAAATTCCAAGGATGTTAAAATGGTTCGGGGCCATTGTCGGGTATCTCTTTTTTCGCTTTCCGGGTGCCATTCTCGGGTTTTTGCTGGGAAGCCTGGCCGAAGGAATGAGCTCCAGGGGCGGTTCCGTATTTTCCGATTTTACCCGTTCTGAGGTAAGCCCGGCCGATTTCGAGCTCAACCTGCTTTCCCTTTGCTCCATTGTGATCAAGGCAGACGGACAGGTAAGCCAACAAGAACTGGATTACGTCAGGCAGTATTTTTTGAGTACTTACGGGAAGGAAAAGGCAAATGCCATCTTCCGCACCTTCAACGAGGTTATTAAGAAAAGGGAGATCTCGGCCGACCGCATTTGCGCCTATTTGAACCAGCGAACCCGCTATGAGGTACGGCTCCAGCTGGTGCATTTCCTGTTCGGCATCGCACAGGCAGACGGGCAGGTGAGCCCGGCGGAAATGGAGAAATTGCGGGAGATTGCCGGTTACCTCCGACTGGGGGCAACCGATTTTGAGAGTATCAGGGCTATGTTTGTGCGTTCGGCCGACACAGCCTATACCATACTGGAAATCGATCGTTCGGTTTCGAATGACGAAGTTAAGCGCGCATACCGGAATATGGCCAAGAAGTACCACCCCGACCGGGTCAACACGCAGGACGAGGCCATCCGGAAAGGCGCGGAAGAGAAGTTCAAACAGGTTCAAATGGCCTACGAGCAAATACAGAAGGAACGGGGGATGTAATTCCCCGGGCCGAAATATGGAACGATGCAAAATTTTGGATTTTACGGGGAGCTGGGCTTTTTCCATGTGATGGATTGGTATGGGTACGACCATGTACTTTTCCTGATCGCCCTGGCGCTCCCGTTTGGCTTTCGCGACTGGCGCAGGGTATTCTGGCTGGCCACCCTCTTTACCGCGGCTCATTGTTTTTCGCTGGCCCTGGCGGCCTATGGTTGGGTTTCTTTCGATCCGGGCATCGTGGAATTCCTTATCCCCATCACAATTTTACTGACAGCGGTTTTCGACCTTTTCCTGGCCCGCCCCGGGGTAAGCCCGGGGGCCGCCTTCAGGACACACCTGCTTTCTACCGGGCTTTTCGGGCTCATACACGGCCTGGGGTTTTCAAACTATTTCCGCATGCTTATCAGCGGCGAAACGGAGAAAACCGGACCCTTGTTCGGTTTTGCCCTGGGCATCGAAGGGGCTCAACTGGCGGTCCTGTTGCTGGTAATGAGCCTGTCGTATCTGATTGTCGACACACTGAACCTGTCCCGAATCTGGTACATACGGATTGCCGGGGGGCTTATTATGGCGGTGTCCGCCATGCTGATCGCACAGGCCTGGCCGGCCTGGATTTTCACTTAAAATTAACCCGGATGGGGTTGGAGGGCGAGCCAAAAGCCGGTATCTTCGTCGAGACCCGTACGAAACGGATGCCTTATCGCGTTTAGCATACAGAGTTGAAAAGCAAGAAGCAGGAACGATACGACCGCGCCTATCTGCGGATGGCCCTCGAATGGGGGCAGCTGTCTTATTGCCATCGCAAAAAAGTCGGCGCTATTATCGTAAAGGACCGGATGATTATATCGGACGGCTATAACGGCACGCCCACAGGGTTTGAAAATCCGTGTGAGGACGAAGAGGGCTACACCAAATGGTATGTTCTGCATGCCGAGGCCAACGCCATTTCCAAGGTAGCCTCTTCCACGCAATCGTGCGAGGGAGCCACGCTGTATATTACCCTTTCGCCTTGTCGGGAATGCAGCAAGCTCATCCACCAGTCGCGTATAAAACGCGTAGTATACCAACAAGAATACAAGGACGATTCGGGCCTTCGGTTCCTGCAGCGCGCCGGCGTACAGCTGGACTATATGCCGTTTATTGAAGATTCGGAGACCCTAAATGCCGACTGATTGAAAAAGAACTACTACATAGGACCCGCCATTGTGGCCTTTGCCCTCGCTTTGGGGATTTTTGTGGGAGGCAAATTGCATTTCAACGATACCCCCGAAAGGTTGTTTACCACGAATTCCAAGAAAGACAAGCTGAACCGGCTGATCGACTACATAGACTACGAGTATGTAGACGAAGTGGATACCGACAGCATTGTGGATATTACCGTCAACAACATACTCGACAGGCTCGATCCGCATTCGGTCTACATACCCAAAGCAGAAATGAAGCGGGTGGCCGAGAACATGAAAGGGGATTTTGTCGGCATCGGGGTCAATTTCTACAACAACCGCGATACCATATCCGTTACACGGATAATTGAGGGCGGCCCCAGTGAGCGCGCCGGACTGTTGCCCGGGGATAAAATCCTGATGGCCGACGGCGATACGCTCTTCGGAAGAAACCTCCCAGACGAGGAGATCGTTTCGAGGCTCAAGGGGCTGGAAGGATCGACGGTTAAATTAACCGTCTACCGCAAGTCGAACGGCCGCACTTTTGATGTCTTGCTGCAGCGCGACCGGGTACCGATCCGAAGCGTGGACGCCCATTATATGCTTACCCCCGATATGGGGTATATCCGGATGAATAGGTTCGCCGAGACCACCTTCCACGAATTTGACGACGCCCTGAAAGAGCTCGTCAGCAGAGGAGCCCAAAAACTGACCCTCGACCTGAGGGACAATCCGGGCGGATACCTGAATGTGGCCGAACAAATCGCAGATGCCTTCCTGCCCAAGGGAAAGCTGATCCTTTACACCAAGAACAAAAAAGGGCAAACCGATTCCACGTTTGCCTCTTCCCGGGGCCGCTTTGAAAACAAACCGGTGTACGTCCTTATCAACGAGCGGTCGGCCTCTGCATCAGAGATCATTGCCGGGGCCCTCCAGGACAACGATATCGGCACCATCATCGGCCGCAGGTCATTTGGGAAGGGCCTGGTACAGCGCGAAATGGATCTGGGCGACGGCTCCGCCGTGAGGCTAACCGTTTCGCGTTACTATACTCCCAGCGGCAGGTCCATTCAGCGCTCCTACAAGAACGGTACCCAGGACTATTACGAGGAGTTTGTACATCGGTATCACACCGGGGAAATGGTTTCCGTAGACAGCATAAAAGTGGCAGATTCCCTCAAATTCACCACCCCCGGGGGCAAGGTGGTTTACGGGGGCGGGGGTATTATCCCGGACGTCTTTGTGCCCATTGGCAGTAATGAGGAAGAGGCCATTGCGGCCCTGGACAGCCGCGGGTATTTTTCGCGTTTTGCTTTCGACCATCTGGAGGCCGACCGCTCCCTATACGCCGGGTACGACGCCACGCGCTTTTATGAGGAATACCAGGCAGACGACATCCTTTTCGACCGCCTTATGGGGTATTTGTCACATTTTCGATTCAACCTGAATTTCTACGATTACGAAGATCTTTTAAAGGCCCACATCAAGGCTGCCATCGCCGAACAGTTGTTCTCGCCAGACTTAAAGGCGCGCATCCTGGCTCCCGTAGACCCCGTGCTCCGGAAAGTAATCGAGATGGACAGGCCAACCCTGGTTTCTGACGATTCCGATACCTGAACGGGTTATTCCTCTTCCAGTTTTTTCTGGATCTTACGGGAGGTATGGTAAATGAGCAACAGCACTACCGCGCAAAGGGACGCTGCAATGCCTATGAGAGCCACCAGGCTGTCGCCGGCCAGGGGCTGTTGCAGATCTACCTTGGTGGCGTTGTAGGCAATCAGGGCCAGGGCTAACACCAGCAGTACGGATAAGAGGATTTTATTCATGGGGCTCGAATTTTGGAACCGCTGCCTTAAAACAGGCCGTGGATGTTGGTGGCAAATAGTTTAACCGAAATGGCCAGCAGGATAACCCCGAACACCTTCCGGATCACGCTCAGGCCGCTTTGGCCCAATACCCGTTCGATCCGATTGCTGGATTTCAACACCAGGTACACAAAGATAATATTCAGGATAATAGCCACGATAATGTTTACCACGTCATATTCCGCCCGCAGCGAAAGCAGGGAAGTCATGGTTCCGGCCCCGGCGATCAGCGGAAAGGCAAGCGGTACGATGGAGGCCGTTTGGGGGGCATCATCTTTATAGAGGGTAACGCCCAGGATCATCTCGATAGCCAGGAAAAAGAGCACAAACGAGCCTGCTACCGCAAAGGAGTTTACGTCAATGCCTATGAGGTTCAGGATCTCCTCTCCGATAAACAGGAATGCGATCATGATAACAGCGGCCACAATGGAAGCTTTCCCAGACTGGATATGCCCAGCCTTTTTCCGGAGGTCGATTACGATGGGCACGCTCCCGACAATATCGATTACGGCAAACAAGATCATGGTAGCCGAGGCGATTTCACGGATGCTCAGTTTCATAGGAGATGTTTTTTTAACGCCGCAAAGGTAGGTGGAATTGCGAAATCCTTCAGGGGGCGGCATGCTTTTTTTATCGGGGAATGCGCCCCAAAAGAATATCTTTGCCGCAGAATGCAGGCCTATGTTCGAGCTCGGTAAGACGGTGGTTTCAGAAGAAATCCTGGAAAAGGAATTTGTGTGCAACCTGCAGGCGTGCAAGGGAAGCTGCTGCGTGGACGGCAATGCCGGCGCTCCCCTGGAGGCAAGCGAAATCGGCATTTTAAAGGAAATCTATCCCAAGGTAAAACCGTTTCTCCGCCCCGAAAGTGTGGCAGCCATAGAGGAACAGGGGGCCTGTGTGCTAGGAGAGGACGGGGAATGGGAAACGCCTCTGCTCAACGGGGCCGAATGCGCGTATGTCGTATACCGGG
>DATIPV010000395.1:0-5182 GCA_035471525.1 Robiginitalea sp. | reverse complement strand
AGGTGGCTTTTTTTAGGTGCGCATGCCGGCCTATACCTTTAGCCAGGCCTGCCGCAGAAGAAGCTGTGCCTCGCTGGCATCGGGGTCGGGGGCGATGCGCGTCTCGATATAGGTGGGATTCCCGGCCCTGCCCTGCAGGGTGAGAATCTCCCCGTCGCGATCCACTACCATGGCAACCTCCATATCGGGGGTCCAGGCAAAGCTCTGGCCTATGACGGCACGAATGGCGTCGAGGTTTATCGCCGTGCCATTGATTTCCTTGATCACATCCCCTCCCCGGGCGCCAAGGCCCTCGAAGAAGGTGTTCAGCGGCATGCCTTCCCTCACGAAGATGACATCCATATTGGCAGGGTCCACATCGATAAAGGGAATCTGGCTTTGCATGTCGGTCAGAAAGTATCCGCTCTCTACCCGGGTGTCGCCCAGGCTCAGGCCGACTTTTTCCAATAAGGCCGCATAGTCGATCGGCGTGCCCCCGCTTACATGGGTGTCGAAGAAGTCCCGGACTTCGGGGTAGGTCATGGCCACGATCTCGGCAAGCAGGGCATCGTCCTTAAAGGGCGTGTGGGTATCGTATTTGGCCGAAAGCTCGCGCATCAGGTCAAGCACGCCGTAGCTGCCCCCGCTGAGCTCCCGCAGCCGGATGTCGAGTGCCATATTGATCAGGGCCCCTTTTTCATACACATTGGCGTACTGATCCTTGTACGGATCCTCCAGCACCTTCCGGCTCATCTCGGTAAAGGGCAGGCTGTCGTTGTACCGGCGCGAATTCATGATCTTGCCGTACATCCTGCGGTAGAATTCCGCCTCGTCTATAAGGCCTTCCCTTACCTGGAACAGGTTGGCAAAGTACTCCGTGGTGCCTTCGTACATCCAGAGGTGCCGCGACATCCTGGGCTCGTTGTAGTCGAAGTACTGGATTTCCTCGGAATGCACATTGAGGGGGGTTACCGTGTGGAAAAACTCGTGCGAGACCACATCGATCATGGCTTCCTCCAACTGCGGGGCCGGCATCTGCTCAGGGAATACCACCACTGTGGAGGTGTGGTGCTCCAATGCCCCAAAGCCCATGGCGTCCTGGTCCATGGTGGAGAGGTATATCAAAATAGTGTACTTTTTGGTGCCGCTGATCGGGCCCAGGAAGGCCTTCTGGGCCTGCATCATGCGCTCCAGGGCCGGTTTCAGGTCGCTGGCCTGGTAGGCCCCGTTCGGGGAATACACGCTCAGGTAAACGGTTATGTCTCCTACCTGGAACGAGGTCGGAGCCGAGCCGGTAAACTGGATCGGGTTGTCGATTACCTCGAAATACCGGGCGGCCCGAAACTGGTATGTCCCGTCAGGGGCCTGGTCCCATTGGAGGGAAGTGGCCGGCTGCAGATTGCCGGGGGCCGAAATGGCAATCTCGTAGGGCCTCTCTTTCAGGCCCTGAAAATAACCCACAAAGCCGTGCAGATTCAGCATGAAGTTCTGCCCGGCCAGTATGTTGGTGCCCGCGGGAGAAAAGGGCGCTTCTTCCCCGCCCCCTTCCGCGTCGTAGGAATCGTTCACCGCATAGCCGAGCCGGTCCAGGCTGGCGCCTTCCCGGATGAGCCAGGTGTTCTGGTCTTCGCGCAGCACCTCCAGTTCACCCCCCTTGTAATCGTAGGCTTTCAGGTCTTGCACATAGCGGCCGTAGTTGTCTTCGCTATAGGTGCCCGGCACGGTTTTGGGAATGAAGAATCGCACCGGTCCGTCAGGGAAAGCGCCCGGGTCTATGGAAACCTGCACCCGGTCGTCGGGCACATCTGCCAAATCCATCGTTACCTTAACAGAGGATTCCATGGCGGAAGGAAGGCTGCGCGTGGCGCCGCAGGCTGTCAGGAACCCCGTCAGGAGCAGGGCCGCATACACATGTCTCATGTTCTGAAAATCTTTTGGCAAGATTACCGAATTTAGGCGTCATAGCCATTCTATTTAGAATTTATTTGGCAGTCTGCCCTTCCGGGCCTCGCCGCTGCCATCTCATTATTTTGCGTATTTTTGTCCCTAAACAAATCGATTTCATGCAATACAAGCGGATTCTTCTGAAGCTGAGCGGGGAGGCCCTGATGGGCGACCGGAATTACGGGATAGACCCGGGCCGCCTGGAACTCTATGCAAATGAAATCAAAGCAGTTGTGGATAAAGGAGTGGAGGTAGCCATCGTAATCGGCGGAGGCAACATCTTCCGCGGGGTATCCGGAGCCAGCAACGGCATGGACCGGGTGCAGGGCGACCATATGGGGATGCTCGCCACCATCATCAACGGCCTGGCCCTTCAGTCGGCCCTCGAAAACATAGGCCTGGACACCCGCCTGCAATCGGCTATCAAGATAAATGAAGTGGCCGAACCGTTCATCCGGCGCCGTGCCATGCGCCACCTGGAGAAAGGCCGGGTGGTGATCTTCGGAGGCGGAACCGGCAACCCCTACTTTACGACCGATTCGGCAGCCGTGCTCCGCGCCATAGAGATCGAGGCCAACGTAATCCTGAAGGGCACCCGGGTAGACGGCATCTACAGCAGCGACCCGGAGAAAGACAAGTCGGCCATCAAATTCGACTCCATCAGCTTCAAAGACGTGCTGAGCCGGGGCCTGAAGGTTATGGATACCACGGCCTTTACCCTGAGCCAGGAAAACGAATTGCCCATCGTGGTATTCGACATGAACAAGCAGGGCAACCTGCTCAAGATCGTCTCAGGCGAGCCGATCGGAACCGTTGTTAATCTGTAAATTAAACAGCTAATATTAACCCTGCCCCCGATTAAGAAAGACAGGCATGAACGAAGAAGTAGACTTTATCATCGAAGCCACCCAGGACAGCATGGAAAAGGCAATCGCTCACCTCGAGAAGGAGCTGGTAAAGATCCGTGCCGGTAAAGCCAACCCGGCCATGCTCTCCTCTGTTATGGTGGAGTATTACGGCAACATGACCCCCCTTTCCCAGGTTTCCAACATCAATACGCCCGATGCGCGCACCATATCGGTTCAGCCCTGGGAAAAGAACCTGATCCCTGAAATCGAAAATGCCATTATGAACGCCAACCTGGGCTTCAACCCCATGAACAACGGGGAAATGGTAATCATCAATGTGCCACCCCTTACCGAGGAGCGCCGCAAGCAGCTGGTTAAACAGGCAAAAGCCGAAGCCGAGGAGGCCAAGGTAAGTGTACGGGCAGCGCGGCAGGAAGGCAACAAAGAGATCAAGAACCTGGATGTTTCAGAAGATCTGACCAAGAATGCGGAGATCGACATCCAGGAACTCACCGACAACTACACCAAGAAAGTCGACAGGATCCTGGAGGTCAAGGAAGCCGAAATCATGAAGGTTTAGGCCCTACTTTCCAAAAAGAGCAGGCCTCCCCTCGGGGAGGCTTTTTTTTAGGACGCACCCTGTCGGGCATACCAGACCAGCACCGCGGCAATCAGGGCAAGGCAGCACAGCACGATCAGGATCCGGTAGGCCCGACGGGCCGCCTTCCGGTATTTTCTATGAGCTTGCTTCATTCGCGTAGGGGACTGTGGCACCTGCAAGGTACGCGCTTACCGCCTTTTTTTGGGAACACTGGCATTGAATCGCTACCT
The DNA here is from genome assembly GCA_035471525.1 of Robiginitalea sp. Taxonomy (GTDB): domain Bacteria; phylum Bacteroidota; class Bacteroidia; order Flavobacteriales; family Flavobacteriaceae; genus Robiginitalea. The sequence continues at coordinate 1,580 of DATIPV010000395.1, read as the reverse complement.
TTGCCGCCTGATCCAGCAGGATGGTAGCAAAACTAACACAGGGATTTTGGGCCAGGACGGCGCGGATCATTCTCCGCAACCGGATCCTGATTCTGCTGGGAATTGCCGCGGCTACCGCCTTGCTGGCCACGCAGTGGCAATACATGCAGTTTTCGAATACGGAAGCCAACCTGCTCCCCGACGACCACCCCGCCAACCTGCAGTACAAAACCTTTCTGAACGATTTCGGGGAAGAAGGCAATACGATCGTGCTGGCCATCCGCGACACGGCCCTGTTCCGGGTAGAGAATTTCAACCGCTGGAATGTTCTCAACGAACAACTGGAAGCGGCTCCGGAGGTATCTTTCGTGCTCTCGACCGACAACCTGCGCAAGCTGGTCAAAAACGATTCGCTCCAGGAATTTGAACTCACCCCCTGGCTCCCGGGGTCGATGCAGCGCCAGAGCCAGCTCGACAGCCTTTCCGGCGAGCTGTTCAGCCGGCTGCCTTTTTATGATAAAATCCTCTTTAACCGAGAAAGCAAGACCCTGCAGACCGTGGTGTACCTCGACAAAGACCTTGTCAATACTTCGGTGCGCAAGGATTTTGTGCTGAACGAACTCCAAAACCTGGTAAATGATTTTGAGGCAGACACGGGCCTGAATGTGCGCGTGTCGGGCATGCCCTACATACGCACCATGAACGCCCAGAACATCATCGACGAAATCGGGATGTTCATTTTTGCAGCCCTTGCGGTTACCTCCCTAATCTTCTTTTTCTTTTTCCGATCGTTCCGGGCCACCTTCATATCGCTCTGCGTGGTGATAATCGGGGTGATGTGGGCCTTTGGCACCCTGGGCCTGCTCCGGTACGAGATAACCGTCCTCACGGCCCTGATCCCCCCGGTCATCATCGTAATCGGCATCCCCAACTGCATTTTCCTGATCAACAAATACCAGCAGGAAGTCAATAAGCACGGGAATCAGGCGCTCTCCCTGCAGCGCGTCATTTCCCGCATCGGCAACGCCACCCTGATGACCAATGTGACCACTGCCTCGGGATTTGCCACCTTCATCATCACCGACAGCAAGCTGCTCACCGAATTCGGTATCGTGGCCTCCCTGAACATTCTCGGGATCTTCGTGCTCTCCCTGCTGATTATCCCCATTCTGTACAGCTTCATGCCCATCCCCAAGACCAAGCACCTCAAACACCTCAAAAAGCGCTGGATCGGCACCTTCGTAAACGGGATGGAAGGGATTGTCCGAAACCACCGGATCGCCGTATATTTCACCGCCGTGGGACTGCTGGTGGCCAGCATTATCGGCATGTACCAGATCCGAATTTCAGGAAGCCCGATCGAAGACATGCCCAAAAACGCGCGGTTCTTCCAGGACATCCGCTTTTTTGAGTCGGAGTTCGACGGCATAATGCCGGTCGAAGTGGTTATCGATACCCGTCAGCGCAACGGGGTGCTCAAGCTGCCCACCCTGCGGCGGATGGACGAGTTAAGCCGCTTTATCGAAGAGACACCCGAGCTTTCCAAACCCATTTCGGTGGTGAATCTGGTAAAATACGCCAAGCAGGCCTATTCCAACGGC
>DATIPV010000394.1:0-1722 GCA_035471525.1 Robiginitalea sp. | reverse complement strand
GGTAATGGTCTCTACCCCGTACAGGCGCGCATTGCGGTCGTCCAGGGTAACATCCATCTGGTAGTCGGCCTGTTGCTGGTAGTAATCGGGCCCCGGGGATCCGGATGCCGAACGATAGGTATTGGGAGTGGCGAACTCCTGATACATCTGCCGGAACTTGCTCAGGCTTGTATGCCCGGGCTGGCGCTCAGGGGCCTTTTCGGCTTCTCCTTCCTGGGCCATCAGGGCCGTGCCCACCACCAGGAGGAGGGCCGTAAATGCGTATTTGATTTTGATCATGTCTGGGTAGGATTATATAATTCTGGAAAATTAACTTTTTTCAGAGGATTTGTTCTCAGGTACTATAAGTTTAACATTCCTTTAGTGCCCTCCGAATTGAGCACAAAGCTTTTCTTTTGGCCGAGGATGTTCAAATGCACCAGGTTGCGTTGCTCCTCGAACAGGTCGGTCAGGAGCGCATTGTATACCTCCACCGATTTCAGCGAAGCCGACGGCACTCCGGGCAGCTCGAGGTAGCATACCAGCAAGTCTTTGTCGTACCGCCTGCCAAGGAACTGGAACTGCTGCTCCTGCCCATTCACCGTAACGGAAAACCTGCTGCGGAAATACCGTTCGATATAGGCCACGGCCTGCTCCGATTCGGCCCCGGTGGCCAGGCCTGCATCAAAGCCGTACCGGGCCTTAAGAACGGCCTCCATATCGTCTGTGAAAATGCGGCTGATGATCTGCAACGACTGCTCTTTTTCCGAATATTCGACATTGGTGACGCTCACATAAAACTTGTGGGCGGCTGTAAAAGCCATCAGGGGAAGCACCCATACCAACAGCCAAAGGCTGAATTTTCTTGTCATATTGTTACGTTTCGTCCCAAAGTTACAAATCCCATGCCAGAATCGGCCTGCGTCTTTCACTCTTCCAGGGCGTTGTTTTTGCGGTATTCCCCGCTTTTCCGGGTCAGGAATCCCCAGATGCGCAAACCGTCGCCGGAATCGGCCACGCCGTGGAAGAGCGAATCCACCTCGCAGAAATACATGAAATCGGCGATGCGTTCTTCAGGTATCCCCAGCCGGCCAACAAAAATACTGTCGGGATATTGCATCCTGATTTGCCTGGCTTTTTCATACCGCTGTTCCAGGGCGAGCTGTTTCTTGAGGCGTCGGGTGCGGCCCGTTAGGGCATTAAGGACGGGGTTCAGGGGCACAATTCCTGCTCCGGTGGTAGCCTCATGCAGGCGGTTTTCCGTCTGGGTAAACCGCCTGGCCCCGGCATTGGGCAGCCCCAGGGAAAAAGCCGTAACGGGGTTTACCGCCGGCAGGCGTCCCACATCCTTGTCCAGGTCGCCGGAGAGGTCGTAGGGGCTAACCACCACCTCGTCCAATTCATTCACGAAAGGCTGCAGGGGCACCAGGAGCGAAACCGCCCCAAGTACTGAGGCATCGATCACCAGGCTGGTGCGTCTGTAACGCACGGCCGAAAACAGAAGCGTGTCGCCCAGGCCGGCCTCGATGCGAAAAAAGCCGTCGGCATCCGAAATGGTGGCTTTCAGGGCGCTCAGGTTCAGCACGTGTACGTCGGGTATGGGCAGGGTATCTTCCACGATCAGACCGCGGAGTTCCTGCCGCCTCTGTCCGGGCGCCTGACCAAGGCTGGAGGCGGTCGCCAGGATAAGGAACAACAAAACGCCAAGCCCCCGCCCCACCCTACTATTCCTGGAGCGTCTTT
>DATIPV010000393.1:0-8888 GCA_035471525.1 Robiginitalea sp. | reverse complement strand
TGGTCGGTTGCATACTAATTTTCAGTTAGGATTCAAGTGTACAATATACATTTTTTAATAGCGTGACGGGGGCCTTTCAGCCTTCCCCGCGTTTCATGCTCCGGACCCCGAAAACGGGCCCGCCTCTATGCCCCACATGGGGCGAAATACGCACTAAAAGGCGCTTTTTCCCGCCGCTCAGTTCCCCGGGCACCGCATAGCGACGGGTCAGGAAGGCCCCGTCTTTCAGGCCGCTGATGTTTTCGGTGGCGATCGTTTGCCCGTCTACCTGAATGTCAAAGGTTTTGCTGCCGGTATACCCGCCCCAATATTCGAAAACCAGGTCGACGGGAACCGATTCCGGGATGTCGATCTCGAAGGAGAACCAACCGCCCCGCTCGGCCTGGCGGGCAGTTCTGCCCTTCATCTCCACGACATAGGTGTCTTCTCCCTTATAGGCATGGTCCCGTTCGGGCTGCATCTGCCCGGGCTGGAAAAAGTCGAAGGTCTCCCGGACCAGCTTGCCGTACGCTTCCTGTTCCCGCCGGATCTCTTCCCGATGGGCCTCCCACTGCTGTGGGCTGTAGAAGTCCCAGTATACGGTATAGCGGCGGTCGTACAGGGCATACAGGGGCCTCAGGATCAGATCGCGGTCGCTTACCCCTTCCTTCAGGCGGAAGGAATTTGCCCCCCCTGAAGGTTCCAGCCAGGTCTCGGGCGCCATTTCTTCGCGGATCAGGGTGGGGACCAGCTCGGGCTGCTCGGCAGCCGCGTCTTCCACAACCCCCAGGTCGCCGGCCAGCACCAGCGGCCCGTACAGGACTGCGACCCGGTTCGGGTTGTCGGGCATGGCCTCGGTTCGCAAGCCGAAGGGCATCGCAATTTCAAGCCGGTCGCCGTCTTCCCAGGTGCGCCTGATATGCAGAAAGCCCCTGCTGTCTGTTTCCGGGTTTATCCCCTTGCCGTTCAGCCGCAGGCTCAGGCCCTGCCCGGCCCAATACGGGCGGCGCAGCTTCAGTGCAAAAGCCGTGGGGTTTTCCATGGAAAAGACCAGGGTGCTGCCCTGCTCTTCCGGAAATCGGGTCTGCTGCAGAACGCGGACCCCCTGGGAAGCCCAGTCGAGTTCCGATGCGATAAACTGGGCCACCCAAAGCGCATCTTGCTGATGGTAGTAGATATTCTGGTTGTACTTTGCATGGTTTTCCATGCCCGACCCGACGCAACAGGTAAACGAAAAAGGGTCCTGAAAGGCTTTGTACCCGCCCATGGCCAGCGACAGGAAATAAGTGACCCGACCGTTTTCGGGGTTTTGTGAGGCCAGGATGTGGTTCAGCAGGCCCCGTTCGTAATAGTCCATTGCCTCCTGCGACGGGTCTATCTGGAAGAGCAGATCGGTAAGCCTGAGCATGTTGTACACGTTGCAGGTTTCGGTGGTCTCGGGGCTCAGGCGCATGCTCAGCTGGTCGGGCCTGCCGAAATACTCGTGGTTGGTGTTCCCCCCCGTAACGTAGCTGTGGTGGTGCACCACCCGGTCCCAGAAAAAGGCGGCTGCCTGGTAATCGGTGCTGTCGCCGGCCGCCAGGAAACGCTTCGTGAGCCCTATGAGTTTTGGGAACTGTGTATTCCCGTGCAGCCCGGCCAGGGAATCGCGGCCCGCAGCCAGGGGCTGCAATACGGCCTCGTGGTAAAACCGCCCGGCCAGCTCCAGGTAGCGGACATCGCCCGTATCGGTATAGAGGTCTACCAAAACCTCGTTCATCCCCCCGTGTTCGCAATTCAGGACCTGCTGCATCTGGTCGTGGTCCAGGCCTGCCAGGACGGTCCCGATCCAGTCTGCAAACCCGCGGGCGACTTCCAGGGCCTGGGAGTTACCCCCCAGGCGATAGGCGTCGCGCAACCCGGCCAGCACCTTGTGGTGGGTGTAAAAGGGCGCCCAGATGCCGTTCAGGTCGAAGCCCTGGGAACGGATGTCGCCCCGTGCCACTTCTTCTTCAAATATGGCCTTGCCGTTGTCGAAAGCCCCCAGGTACCCATCCCCGTCGGCCTGCTGGCAGGCCGCCAGCTCGGCAACGACCTGGTCAGACCGTCTCTTGAATTCCGGATTGCCGCTACTCCGGTACAGCAGGTTACAGGCAGAGAGGTAGTGCCCGAGGCTGTGCCCGGCCAGGGACTCCCCCTCCCATCCCCCGTAGGGCTCCGCCCGCGGCTCCAGCCCTGCCTGCGAGCGGAAGCGGGAAAGCAGGCGGTCGGGCTCATAGGCCAGTACCGTTTGTATGTCGAGCTCCCGGGCATGCCGGAAGGGGCCGTCGAGCAGGCTTACCTGTTGGAGATCAAATGCCTGTAAACGGCCGTACGGTTCGACAGGGGACCCTGGTCCAGCACAGGCAGTCAGCAATAATGCCATTCCCGAAAACAGGGTTACCCGGAAGGCGAGGGGCAGGTGCGTCATTCTTTCAGAATTGAAAGGATAAGTTCCGTATTTGAATCCGGAAATCCAAACCGGAAATCCGGTCTCAGCCCGTCCTTTTCGACTATTTTTGACAGGTGGCTCCTACCCCGCCAAAGAGGCCCGATAGGCCATTTTTTCGTATCTTTTCTACACGTAAACCCTTAACCACCCATGCGCGGATTCTTCCCTATAAAGCCTCTCATAGCCGCCCTTTCGATGCTGTTAGGGACAGCCCCTGTCAGCAGCCAGCAGGCCTTATCCAAAAACATTACCCTGGCCTGGGATACCTCCCTTTCCATGGAAAACAACAAGCCGGTATACGCCTTGCGGTACCTGGAACCCGTTTTTGCAGCCAACCCGGACTGCCAGGTGCGGGTGCTCGCATTCAATTCGGCGGTGGAGGAGCAGACCTTTGCCGTGAAGGGCGGGGACTGGAGCGACCTCAGGTCGTACCTGCAGAACCTGACCTACGACGGGGCTGCCTTCTACGGCGTTCTGGCGGCTTCGCTCGACGGGAACGAAACCTACCTGTACACAGACGGCAGGCAGGTGTTGCCTGCCGAACGGCTCCCGGTAGAGAAGGGATACACGGTGCTGAGCCGGGCCACCGGGGCCGAGCAGCAGTTCCTGGAGCGCTCATCATTGCTCTACCGCAGCCATTATGTACAGCTAACCCCCTATACGCCTTCGGAAGAAGCGCAATTCCGCGCACCCAAGACAGAAGCCGGCTTGCTGCACGGAAGGGTCTATGTCGACAACCAACCTGCCCCGGGGCTGATGGTGCAGCGCAAGGGCGATTCCAAAGCGGGCATTACCGACGCAGAGGGCCGGTTCGCCCTGGCTGCCAGCCCAGGCGATACCCTGCAGATAAGCGGGGGCAGCTTTGTGATGCCCTTGAACCGTGTGGTGCCGGGCGATGCGGTTTTTGACCTGTTCCTCGACAGCCGGGTGATTGCCCTGGAGGAAGTGGAAGTGAGCAAAGCCCGGGGTACTGAATTGCCTGAAGAAACAACGAACATCGGTTACGGCGAAACCGACAAGGACCGGTTGGGGGTAGCCGTGCAATCGATCGGAGACGACCAGATCACTCCGGTAACCACAGACGTATCCAGAGCCATGCAGGGCAAATTCTCCGGGGTGCAGCTGGGCCAGGAAGACGATATAAGCAAGGTGACCATGCGCACCAACAATACCATGTTGCTGAACAATTACGGCCTGATCGTAATTGACGGCGTGCCGATGCAGCAGGGAGATTCATCGGGCCGAAACCCTCAACCCGGCTTTGGCTTCATAGACCCTGAAAATATTGCCGATATAACGGTGCTCAAGGGATTTGCCGCCACTACCAGGTACGGCACGCTGGGGGCCAACGGGGTGGTTTTGATCACCACCAAGAATGCCCTCTACGGCTCGGGTCAGGCCACCCAGGAAGACCGGATGCGGCTGAAAAACAACACCTATACCGGAGAAGGCCTTTCGGCAGGAAATGCAACGGCTGTGCAGGAAGCCCTGGATGCTGGCCCGGCCGCGACCGCCTACACGCGCTACCTGCAACTGAGGGATGCCAACCGCTATCGCCCGGCCTTTTACCTGGAGGCCTATGAGGCTTTCAAAACAGGCAGCCCGGTCCTTGCGGCCAGCATTGCCAGCAACCTGTTGGAACTGACCCCGGAAAACCCGCTTGCCCTGGAAACGGTATTGCGCTGCCTGGCCGAGCTCAACCGGCCCGACCTGATCGGCCCCGTCGCGGAATCGCTGGCCGCCCTGCAGCCCGAATCGGCCACTCCCCTGCTCTATCAGGCCTCCGTAACCCCGGACCGGCGCATCCTGAACGAACTGATGCGGAAGCTGATCCTGTTCAAGAACGGGCTGGATACATCCACCCCTTTCAGACGGGGCTATGCAGCGTATCTGGAAAAGGAAATCAAACACCTCATGTTTGCCCGCCGCTTTGAACTCGACAAAAAGCTCTTTCCGGAAAAATACCACAGCTGCCCGACTTACAAAGTGCGGCTGGTTTTCGAGTGGAACCTGCCCGGTGCCGAGTTCACGCTGCAATCGGTTAACCCGCAAAAGAAATTTTACACCTGGGAACATTCCAACGATGCCGACCCGAACCTCATACGCGAAGAGCTGCAGACCGGCGTAAAATTCAAGGATTTTGACCTGTACGGCCCGGAAAGCGTCGGCAACTGGATCTTCAACGTGGAATACCTGAATAGCGGTCCCGACGGGAAGCAGGTGCCCTTTACCATCGGCTGCCGGATCTATAAAAATTTCGGCACCGCCCATGAAACCAGCCAGTATGTGACCCTTCACCTGTCGGAACCGGGCCAGAAACAGAACCTGGTGACCCTGCGCGTGGATTGATCCCCGTATGAAATAGTATCTTGGGCAAGCCCTGGCGCCTGCCCCATCAACTTAATATAAGCCGCTATGAAGCATCCGAAAGCAAGCCTGATGTCCCTCCTTCAATCCCTGGCCTTTGCAGCCGCTATCCTCTTCGCCCTGCCCGCCAGGGCCCAGGAAAAAACGAAACGGCCGCCCATTATCGATGTGCACGTGCACGCCATGAAGGTAAACCCGAATTTTGCTGCCCCCATGTGCCCCTGGTTTTTGAGCAGCATGCCCGGCAGCGGGCCCAACCAGCCGGCCCCGTCCTTTATCAACCTCGATTGCGTGGATCCGCTGCAGCCGGCTATTTCCGATGCCGACATGCAGGAAAAGCTGCTCGGCACGGCCGAACGGCTGAATATGGTTTTAGTGGCCAGTGGGGATGCCGAAGTCCTGCACAGATGGCATGCCCAGGCGCCCGACCGCATAATCCCTTCCCTGGGTATCAGCAATGCAGAACAGATGAGCGTGGCCGCCTTCCGCGACTCCCTGGAAAATGGGTTCTACAAGGTAATGGGCGAAGTGGCCCCCCAATACCAGGGGATGTCGCCCAGCGACCTGTCGCTCGACGCTTATTTCGCGGTTGCCGAAGAACTGGGCATCCCAGTGGGCATCCACATGGGAACAGGCGGCAACGGCATGATCAACATCAGCAACCCGCGATACCGGGCCTCGCTGGGGCAGCCCTTTTTGCTGGAAGATGTACTGGCACGCCATCCCAAACTCAAAATCTGGGTAATGCATGCCGGCTATCCGATGATCGACCAGATGATCGCCCTGATGGGGGCCAATGCCTATGTGTATGTAGACCTGGCCGGGTTTATCTGGAGTTATCCCCTGGAAGAAATCCACGCCTACCTCAGGCGACTGGTACAGGCCGGTTTCGGGAAGCGCATCCTGTATGGCACAGACTTCATGGTATGGCCCAGGCTATTGGAGACTTCCATCGGGGTTATCGAAAACGCCAACTACCTGTCGGAAGAACAGAAGCGCGACATCTTTTTCAACAATGCGGTACGCTTTTTCAACCTGGACGCCTCCAAATACCAATGACCGACAAACCTGAACTGCAAACCCATCCCGATATGTTTCCACTCCTGCGGCATTTCTTAGCACTCCTTCCAGCAGCGGCCCTGCTGGGGCTGGTATCCTGCCAGCCAATCGGCCCGGGCAGCGAAAAGCCCGGCGAAGGCGGCCTTTCCTCGCGCCCCCGCACGATAATCACCACAGACGGGGAGATAGACGACGTGGACTCCTTTATCCGGATGCTGCTGTACGCCAATGAATTCCGTATTCAGGGCCTGGTCTACAGCAGTTCCCAATGGCACTACAAGGGAGACGGGGCCGGCACGCCTTTTGTCTCTGAAATGGCTATGACCCGGAATATTTACGGGGAGCGCACCGAGTTGCGCTGGCCCGGCACGGAGTGGATGCAGGAGCTGATCGCCGCCTATGCCGAGGTGTATCCCAACCTGAGACAGCATGCCATGGGCTATCCTGAGCCCGATTCGCTCCTTTCGATGGTAAAGGTGGGCAATATCGATTTTGAAGGCGAGATGGATCGCGACACCGAAGGCTCCGACCATATCAGGGACGCCCTTTTGGACGACGACCCTTCCCCCCTGTACCTGCAGGTATGGGGCGGAACCAATACCATCGCCCGGGCCCTTAAATCGATTGAGGATACCTATGCCGACTCCGACCAGTGGGAGGCTGTATACCGGAGGGTATGCGGGAAAGCCGTGATATACGCCATCCTGGACCAGGATGCCACCTACCGGAGGTATATAGCCCCCCGCTGGCCCGACCTGAAGACCTATTACAATTCGAACCAGTTCTGGTGCTTTGCCTATCCGTGGAAACGCGCGGTGCCCCACACCTGGCATGCCTATCTGCAGGGTGCCTTCATGCGGGGCGAGATCCTTGAAGACCACGGCCCTCTGCTTGAGAAATACTACGCCTATGGCGATGGCCGGAAACAGGAGGGCGACCCGGAACACCTGCACGGCATTGCCCTGGATTCCTTCAACCAGAGCCGCCAGGGGCAGGCCTGGGGGCCCTTTGACCCCTACGATTTTATTTCGGAAGGCGATTCTCCGGCCTACCTGCATCTGATAGACGTGGGACTCGGGAACCTGGAACACCCGGAATACGGGGGCTGGGGAGGCCGGCTGGTGCGTTCCGATTCCACGCCCAACCGCTGGGAAGATGGCCCCAGGGCAAGCGATTACAACCCGTTTCGCGACAGCCTGGACACCACTTTTCCCCAGACGCGCTGGATCCCCGCTATTCAGGAAGACTTTGCGGGCCGGGCCGACTGGTGCGTGCTCGGCTACGAACAGGCCAATCATCCACCCCGGGTGTGGGTGGAAGGGGAGGCCGTTCGCAAGGTGGAGCCCGGGCAGGTTGTGACCCTTCGCGGACATGCCGAAGATCCGGATGGGGATGTGGTAGAGTACAAGTGGTGGGTATACCGGGAAGCCGGCACCTACCCGGTAAGCCCGGTACTGAGCGGAGCCGACAGTCAGGAGGTCGCCCTGACCATTCCCCTGAACCTGGAATCCGGGCAAAGCATCCACCTGATCCTGGAAATAAACGACCGGGCCGAGCACCCCATGGCGCGTTACCAGCGGGTGATCCTGAAAAGGGACTAAGGCTTCCGGAACAGGCACCCCAGACTGCAGGGTTGGAAGTCTCGAATTCATCTGCCCGTGCCGGATGACCTAAATCAGGCAGTAATCCGGGCCTTATGACCCTGATCATTCCGGGGCGAGCGGGGTTGGGCTACCTTAGGGGAACGAAACCTTTAGAAGATTTGTCATGGATGATCTGAGAATCCGGCCCAAAGGGCCCTACATCTTCGAGGCCGACTGGAAGGAATTGTATGTCCTGAACGAACACTGGGCCTCCGACCTAGCCTTTTACGGCGATGACCTCAGGTTTTTACACCACCTGTTGAAAAGTTACTATATGTGGTTGTTCTTGCAGGAGCGTGCCGATCAAGGCTCCCAAGTGGCCAAACAGCTCGAAGAGCTGGAATCGCGGCGCAACGCCCTTGCCCGGCAAACGCAAAAGAACCTGGCCCATTTGGCGGGTCTGATCGATGACCCGTTCAGATACGATTCCCATGAATTCCGCAATGAGCACGCAGCGCTGGAAGAGGAAATTGCTCACTTTGTAAAGGACTTCCGCGCCTGCAAGAAGGAGGCCTTTGCCCTTAGCAAGCGCCTGGTGAGCAGCGAGGAATTCCTTCAGCAGGTTAACAGCTGAAGCCCGCGCAGGCCTGCCGCAGGGATGGCATCCAAAAACTATGAGGATGGACAATCTGAATAACCTGATGGGGGAAATTACCCGCATCACTGCCGAAATGGAGACGGACCATCCGGAGCTCTACCGCTACCTGGATGAGCATCCGATGACCCTGCCCGTAATGGAAGACCCTGAAATAGACCAGGAGGTGCTCGCGGAATACCTGGAGTCCCTCAGGCAACAGCTAAAGCATTTCAAGGAAACCCATCGGGCTATAACTATCTAAAAACTAAAACCATGGGAGAAATTGCCACATCCGAACGCATGATCACGCTGTTTTACAGCTCAGCCTCACAGCGGGCCAAGAAGACACTGGCCTACGCCCGGGCTGAAGGGCTGCCCATTACCGAAATCGACTTGCTGAAAACCCCGCTCACAGGCACCCAGATCGCTGAACTGGCCGGACGCCTGGGCATGAAGATAGGCGATTTGGTGAACCAGCAGCACCCCTCGTACCGGAAACTCTTCGGCCCCCAGGACTTTTCGGAGGAAGACTGGATTACGGTGATCCGCAAAAACCCTGAGATTTTAAAACAGCCCATCGCCCTGAGGGGTGATCTCACGATTTTGGTGGAGACCCCTTCCGATATCATCAAAATCTGAGTGCGTTCAGAAAGATAAGCTCAGGTCTATCTCGGTTTCCCCATCGAGACGAAGGGGGATTTGCTGTGTGCCCGTGTTAAATGGCTCTCCCGGCAGTATCAATCCCCGGCTGCTCCGCAGATAAGCGTAAGGGGTATGCGCATCGGCCGCCCCG
>DATIPV010000392.1:0-5289 GCA_035471525.1 Robiginitalea sp. | reverse complement strand
CTTGCGGAAATGGGCCAGTACCTCCTCCAGGGTTCCGCGTACCGTTTCCTCGAATAGTTTGGTGAGCTCGCGGCTCACGGAAACGGGCCGGTCGCCCCCAAAGACGTCTGCAAACTGTTCCAGGGTTTTGAGCAGCTTGTGCGGGGATTCGTAAAAGACCAGCGTTCGCCGCTCGCCCGCCAGCTCCAGCAAGCGGGATTGCCGGCCTTTTTTGACCGGCAGGAACCCCTCGAAGACAAACCGGTCCGACGGGAATCCGCTCGCCACCAGGGCCGGGACCAGCGCCGTTGCGCCGGGCAGGCATTCCACCCGGATGCCTGCTTCCAGGCCCGCCCGCACCAGCAGGAAGCCGGGATCTGATATGCCGGGGGTGCCTGCGTCCGAAACGAGGGCCATGCTGGCTCCCTGCGCGAGCTCTTCGATAATGCCGGCCACAACACGGTGTTCGTTATGCATGTGATAGGCCCTCCGCGGGGTGGCGATCCCATAGTGGTTCAACAGCTTGCCGCTGGTGCGCGTATCCTCGGCCAGGATCAGGTCGACGCCTTTCAGCACCTCAAGGGCCCGGAGCGTAATATCCCCCAGGTTGCCGATGGGGGTGGGTACGATGTAGAGGGTCCCTTTCTCCATACGCCTAAAAAAAGAGACCGAAACCGGCTTCCCGAATTCGGCCCTTTGCTGATTTGTTCATTTTTCCTCAGGAAAACCGGCGCCCGATCAGCGACCTGAAGCGCGCCTCGAATTCCTCCTTGCCGGCCCAATGGTTGTACGCCGGTTTCACTTCCTTTTCGATGTACTCCAGGGAGCCTTCCTCGGAATCAATCCGGTTCAGTTCGGAAAGGATGCGGTTGAAGGCCTCGGCGTCTGCGTCGAATAAATGTTTGACAAAAGCCAGCCGGTCGTTTAGCTCCACGGAAATCTTGCGGGCCGTAAGGGTCTCGTTCAGGGATTTAGCGGATGCCTGCTTGGCCGTCTCGCGCGGCATCTCCGGGCTTACGGTTTCCTTATCGCTCTTCACGAATTCGCTCTTGCCGAGCAGCCGCCGCAGTACCTCTTCCAGCTCCTCCCCGCCCGGCATTTCAGAAACCATGTGCTTGATGGTGTCTATGCCCGGCACCATGATGTCTTCCTCGTGCGGGTTGGTTTCCGGCACCATCTTGTTCTCGTTGAGCACCGCCGAGGCAATGGTCTCGAACTTGGCGCCCAGCTCGCTCTTGCTCACGTCTACCTCCACGTCTTTGAGTTTCTCCTCTATGAATTTCAGGACCGCCAGTTTCTCGTAGAGAGACCGGGCTCGCTCGTACAGCTCGGGAAGATTGGCCAACTCCCGGCTGGTGATGATATCCGTGGACAATCGGACCAGCTCGTCCATTATTTTTCGTTTCATAGCTTTTTGTTCAAAAGCCTCCCGGAGAAGGATTGTCTTTTTTAATACTTTTATATCGCCGGCTACGCTGCAGACCAGCCCTCCGGATGCGATATTCTAAATTTACGAAATGTTTCTCGAAAACACGGTTAACCCAAAAGAACAATTCGGTTGGATCGAAGTGATCTGCGGTTCCATGTTTTCGGGAAAAACCGAGGAGTTGATCCGCCGTCTGAGGCGGGCCCAGTTCGCCAAACAAAAGGTGGAAATATTCAAACCCATCGTAGATACCCGGTATCACGAAGAGATGGTGGTTTCCCACGACGAGAACGAGATACGCTCCACGCCGGTTCCCGCAGCGGCCAATATACGGCTGCTGGCAGACGATTGCGAAGTGGTCGGGATCGACGAGGCTCAATTCTTCGACGACGAGATCGTGACCGTTTGCAACGACCTGGCCAACCGGGGCATCCGGGTAGTGGTGGCGGGCCTCGACATGGACTTTAAGGGAAACCCCTTCGGGCCCATGCCGGCCCTGATGGCCACCGCCGAATACGTCACCAAAGTGCACGCCATCTGCACCCGAACGGGGAACCTGGCACATTACAGCTTCCGAAAGTCGAACAACGACCGGCTGGTGCTGCTGGGTGAAACCGACGAATATGAACCCCTGAGCCGTGCCGCCTTTTACAAGGCCATGATCTCCGAAAAGGTCCGGAAGCTGGAAGTGAAAGACCCCGAGGTGATGCCCCCAAAAGAATTCCGGAATGCGTCCAAACCGTAATACGGTCTTACAGATAGACCTGGGGGCCCTGGCCCACAATTACGCCTTTCTGAGATCGCGGCTCCTGCCGGGCACGCGTTTTCTGGGGGTGGTAAAGGCCTTTGGCTACGGGAGCGAGGCCCTGGCCATCGCCCGGAAACTGGAATCCCTGGGAGCCGATTACCTGGGGGTGGCCTTTACCGACGAAGGCATCCACCTGCGCGAAAACGGGATCGGGCTGCCCATCCTGGTTCTGCACCCCCAGCCATCGGGGCTGGACGAACTGATCGCCCATTGCCTCGAGCCCAACCTGTACAGCAGGCAAATATTCGGCGCCTTCCGGGAAGCAGCCAGGGCCAGTGGCCAGCAGGCGTATCCCGTTCATCTGAAATTCAATACCGGCTTAAACCGCCTGGGGTTCGGCCTTGACGACCTGTCCTGGCTCGGCGGGCAACTGAGGGACGAAGCCTCCCTGGAAGTGCGTTCCCTGTTTTCGCACCTGGCCGCTTCTGACGACCTGGGGGAAAAAGCCTTCACAGAGGGGCAGATCCGCCGTTTCAGCGAACTGGTGGCCGAATCGGAAAAGCACCTGCCCCGCGGGCCGATGCGGCACCTGCTCAATACCTCGGGCATTCTCAATTACCCCGCTGCCCAGTGGGATATGGTGCGCAGCGGAATCGGGTTGTACGGGTATTCGAACGACCCCGGCATCGACAAGCTCCTTCGCCCGGTAGCCCGACTGAAAACACGTATTTCCCAGCTGCACGCGGTACAACCCGGAGACTGGGTCGGATACAACAAGGGGTGTCTGGCTGCCGAGCCCATGATTACCGCAACCCTTCCCATCGGACACGCAGACGGCATAGGCCGCCAGTACGGGCGCGGAAAGGGCCGGGTTTTTATTGGGGGCCAGGCGGCCCCCATTATCGGGAATGTTTGCATGGACATGACCATGGCAGACGTTACGGGCCTCGATTGCCGGGAAGGGGATGAGGTGTTGTTCTTCGGTCCCGGATACTCTGCCGAAGTCTTCGCCGCCGGCGCCGGAACCATTTCATACGAGTTGCTCTCCGGAATTTCGCAACGGGTAAGCCGGGAAATCATCGATCCCTGAGCCATCCCGGCCCCATTTTCAGAATTTTATTACCTTGTAAACACGTAATTAACTGATTAAACACAGAAACCATGCTAAAAGAATTTCGAAATTTCATCATGACGGGCAACGTTATCGACCTGGCCGTTGCCGTCTTGCTCGCCGGAGCTGTCGGACTGGTCGTGAACGGCTTTGTCAATGACATTATGATGCCCGTTGTTGGCTTCTTTACCGGAGGAGTAGACTTTTCCGACATGAAAGTGGTGCTCTCCGAAGCTGTGATGGATGCCGACGGAAAAGTGACCGCCCCGGAAAGCGCCATCCGGTACGGAGCCTGGGTCAATTCCCTCATTAACCTGGTTATCGTGGGCTTTGTGCTCTTTATGATCGTAAAAGCCTACGGCAAGGTCCGGAAGAAAGCCGAGCCCGCTCCGGAGGCCCCGAAGGGCCCCACTCAGGAAGAATTGCTGGCCGAAATACGCGACCTGCTCAAGAAGAACTAACGAACCGACCCCGCCCTGGGCGGGGACCGCTACACCACAAACCTGTTTCATCCTAAACCGCTGGGGGACACCTCAGCGGTTCTTTTTTGGTCCCCGGCTTGTTTTATTCATAACATTGTGTTTCGTTTTTAATAGGATCGCCCCCGGGCCTTGCCTGCATTGGCTGCCTGCCGTACCTTTGGCCGACTAAATCGAGATTCATGAAAGTAGCAGTAGTCGGTGCCACCGGCATGGTAGGGGAAGTGATGTTGCAGGTGCTGGAAGAGCGCCGGTTCCCCCTGGATGAATTGCTGGTTGTGGCTTCGGAACGTTCGGTGGGCAAAACCATTCCCTTCCGGGGGCGCGAGTGCCGGGTTATAGGCCTGGAAGCGGCCGTGGCCGCCCGGCCCGACATTGCAATTTTTTCGGCCGGGGGCGGCACCTCCCTGGAATGGGCCCCCAAATTTGCAGAAGCGGGCACCACCGTTATAGACAATTCCTCGGCCTGGCGCATGGACCCCGACAAGAAGCTGGTCGTCCCCGAGATCAATGCCGGGGTGCTGGGGCCCGGCGACAAGATTATCGCAAACCCCAATTGTTCCACCATCCAGCTGGTAATGGTGCTGGCTCCTCTGCACGCACGCTTCCGGATGAAGCGGGTGGTGGTCTCCACCTACCAGTCTGTTTCCGGAACCGGGGTAAAAGCGGTTCGACAACTTGAAAACGAAGCTGCCGGGCTGGAAGGCGAGCGGGCCTATCCGCATCCCATACACCGCAACGTTTTGCCCCACTGCGACGTATTTCTGGAAAATGGTTATACCAAGGAGGAGATGAAGCTCGCCCGGGAGCCACAGAAAATACTGGACGACCCCACTTTTTCCGTGACGGCAACGGCTGTGCGTGTCCCCACTTCCGGAGGGCACTCCGAATCGGTAAATGTGGAGTTCCACAGCGATTTTACGCTCGACCAGGTACGGCAGATCCTTCGGGAAACGCCCGGGGTGGTTCTGCAGGACGACCCGGCCACCAACACTTACCCCATGCCCATCTGGGCCCATAACAAGAACGAAGTCTTTGTGGGGCGCCTCCGCCGGGACGAGAGCCAGGCCAATACCCTGAACCTTTGGGTCGTGGCCGACAACCTGCGCAAAGGGGCGGCCACCAATGCCATACAGATTGCTGAATACCTGGTGGCGAAAGCCCTGGTCTGAGCCCTTTAAATTCCTGTTAAAAACGGCCGTTTCTTCTTCGCTCCGGCAATTTTTTATGGTACTTTTAGAGTACTTCAACCCGCCCGTATGAAACCCCTTTTCACAGTTTTGGGCCTGAGCCTCGCGCTCGCTGCCTGCCAGTATCAAAACCCTGCCTCCATGACCGTAGCCTATCCCGAAACCAGCAAGGTAGACACCGCAGACACCTTCTTCGGAACAAAAGTGCCCGACCCGTACCGCTGGCTGGAAAACGACCGAAGCGACGAAACGGGCGACTGGGTAATGCGGCAGAACGCCGTTACCTTCGGATACCTCGAAAAGATCCCGTTCCGCCAGGCATTGGCGGAGCGCCTGGAAAAGCTATGGAACTACGA
>DATIPV010000391.1:0-3221 GCA_035471525.1 Robiginitalea sp. | reverse complement strand
CCTGAGCTGGCTTTGTAGGGCCAAGAGCCCGTACGATTCGTCCTGGCAGAGCTGTTCGGCCTGGCCCAGCAGCTCTATGATTTGCCCGGCGTGGCTCAGCTCGGCCTGAAGCGCTTCCAGGGCCTCGAGCATACCGGGCTTCAGGTCTGCTTTCAGGAGCTCCTCGAGCAGGAACTCGTGGTAGTCCTGTTCCCGGAAGGCCGCTTCCCGGCGGGCGCGCAACTGCTCCAGGTCTTTGCGCACCCGGTTATAGGTTTCGCGCACCCCTGCGTATTGCTGGAGTACGGAAGTATTATCGGCCAGGGCATCCACCACCCGGAGCTGAAAATCGTGTTCGGTCAGTTCCAGGGTCTGGTGCTGGGAGTGCACATCAATAAGCCGCTCCCCCAGCCTGGACAGCACTTCGAGGGTTACCGGGGTATCGTTTACAAAGGCGCGGGACTTGCCGTTCGGGCGTATTTCGCGCCTGAGGACGGTTTGGGGGTCGTAATCGAGGTCTTCCTCCGTGAACAATTCCTGCAGGTTCGGGTAGGCCCCGATCCTGAATTCGGCCTCCACCACGCATTTCTGCTCCGCGTCGCGCAGGGCCGACCGGTCGGCACGGCTCCCCAGCACCAGGCCCAGCCCTTCCAGGAGGATGGATTTACCAGCCCCGGTTTCTCCGGTGATAGTCGTAAACCCCTCCGAAAAGGAGACCTGCAGGTCGTCTATGAGGGCGTAATTCTTTATGGATAGGTGGGTGAGCACGGAAGGCAGACATTACGTGCCGTAAAGATACACGAATAGACTGTAAACTGTTGCGCTCAGTAGGTAATTTGGTTCCAGGTGCTCGCGTAGAAAGGGGCGACCTTGTTCAGGGTTTCCTTCAGCTGTGCCAGGTCGATATCCGGGCCGTCGGAAAATATGTTCTGTATCTCTTCGGCTTTGGCGTCAAAAAACGTCTGCAGCAAAAAGGCATTGGGCCTCCTCTGGTTGAGCGTCTCGAACAACCGGAGCGACCCGGCTATGATCTGTTTGCCGGAACTGTTGTTGTCGCCCAGGATGTCGAGGCCCTTGCGGTGGTAGTTGTATAGCGCGATCCGGTATTCGCGGAAGGTGTTCGACAGCAGATTGTCTACCAGCTGAAAGCGGGTGCGGTTGTCGGCCGCCGTCTGCCCCCACCCGGCCAGGTTGCTGCCCTGGGCCTGGGTAACGATGGCCTGGGCCTTTTTATAATATTCCGTGCCTCCTTCGAGCTCGAAGGTATCCGCATCGAGCCCGAGCATGATGTACACGTAATACGAGACCACGCCTACCAGGTTCGAACTGAAGACGTTCTCGTTGTACACCAGGGGCTGGAATTCGATGTATTCAAAGTTGAACTGGTCGTCCTTGTAGTTAAAGACCGGGGTCTCGTACGAAGTGTTGAAAACAGGGCGGGACGATTGTAACTGGATGTTGGCCTCGAAACGTCCCGAATCGAACCGGGTTACGGTGATAAACATGCGGCAGTTCAGGCGTTCGAATTCCCTGAAGACCCGGTTGGACCATTGGGTTTTGTTCACAAAATCGGTCAGGGAGCGCTCCAGGGTCCTGAATATCTGCTGGTTGGTCTGTGAGACCTGTTCGGAATTCACTGTTACCGTGCAGTTCAGTTCCTGGGCCCGGGCCGGGAAGAGCCCTGCCAGAACCAGCAGTCCTGTGAGCAATCTATTGCGCAATACGCTTGTGAATTTCATCGAGGATATCGCGGGCTGCATCCGCCTTTGTTTTTAACTCAAACGGAGTTATCTGAGAATTCTTGTCTATAAAGCTGATTTTATTGGTATCGCCGCCAAAACCGGCACCCGGGTCCCGCAGCGAGTTCAGCACGATAGCATCCAGCCCCTTGCGGCGGAGCTTGTCCAGGGCATGCTCGGTCTCCCTTTCGGTCTCAAGGGCGAAGCCGACCACGAACTGCCCTTTCTTGCGGGAGGCCAGGGTTTGGATCACATCGGGGTTGCGCACCAGTTCGAGCTGCATCTCACCCGCATCCTTCTTGATTTTTTCAGCCGCCGCCTGACGGGGGCGGTAATCGGCCACGGCAGCGGCACCGATAACCACATCGGCGGCATCAAAATATTCCATGGCCTTCTCCAGCATTTCCCGGGCCGTGGTCACCCGCACGAGCGCCACCTGCGGATGTTCAATCTCCAGGTGGGTGGGCCCTGATACCAGGGTTACCCGGGCACCCTGCCGGGCCGCCTCCCGGGCCAGTTCAAAGCCCATTTTGCCGCTGGAATGATTGCCGATGAACCGCACCGGGTCTATCGGTTCGTGGGTCGGGCCGGCCGTGATCAGCACGTTCCTCCCGGCCCAGGGGGCGTGCTGGAGCAGGTAGGCTTCCAGCCGTTCCACGATCTCTTCCGGTTCGGCCATGCGCCCCTCTCCCTGCAGGCCGCTTGCCAGTTCGCCCGTCCCGGCAGGGATAAGCACGTGACCGAAGCCCCGGAGCGTTTCGATTGCCTTGCGGGTGGCCGGGTGGCTGTACATGTCCAGGTCCATGGCCGGGGCGAAAAAAACAGGGCATCTGGCCGACATGTAGCAGGCCATCAACAGGTTGTCGCAGGTTCCCGAGGCCATTTTGGAAAGGGTGTTGGCCGTGGCCGGGGCAATAAGCATCAGGTCTGCCCACAGGCCGAGTTCCACATGGTTGTTCCAGTCTGTGGCTCCTTCCTCTGCCCGCACAAAATCGCTCAGCACCTCGTGCCTGGAGAGGGTGGCCAGGGTAAGGGGGGAAACAAAATCGCCGGCGCTTGGGGTCATCACTATGCGGACCTCAGCGCCGGCTTTAATCAGTAAACGGGTCAGAAACGTGGTCTTATACGCCGCAATACCCCCGGTAATGCCCAAAAGGATACGCCTGGACGCCAGCATCTCAGTCGGTGTCTTTCTCGGTATTCCGGTAGTAGATCTTCTCTTCCAGCCATTCCTGAACGGCCAGGGCGTGGGGTTTCGGCAGTTTTTCGTAGAATTTCGACACTTCGATCTGCTCCTTGTTCTCGAAAACCTCCTCCAGGCTGTCGCTGTAGGTGGCGAATTCTTCGAGTTTCTCCATCAGCTCCTTCTTGATCTCGGAGTTGATCTGGATGGCCCGTTTGGCCGTAATGGAAATGGCCTCGTAAATGTTGCCGGTATTGGTGTCGAATTCATCGCGATTGATGGTCGTGGTCGTTACCGGGGCTTTGGAATTTTTCAGGTCG
>DATIPV010000390.1:0-3323 GCA_035471525.1 Robiginitalea sp. | reverse complement strand
ACATTATCCCCGCCTTCTTCGACGGGGATGCCGACGGCATACTGGAGCGGGGGCGCATGACCCGAGACGGGAAGCTCACGGCGCGCTATGCCCACCTGCAGTCCTATGTGGACGGCAAGGGTTAAAACGGCTTATTGGGCGGCGATCTCCCACCTCACCACCGGGTGAACCTTGGGGGCTGTGTAGGCCCCGAGGGCCCGCAAGCTGAGGGTTATGGCTTGTTTTTTCTCCAGGGTTTTGATGTTGAGGGTATAGGTGCCCCCGGCCGGGATTTCGAAAACGGGCGAACTGCTGTAGAAGGTGTAATCCATAGCGTTCTCGAAGAGCAGGTCGCTGCTCGTCCGGTTTTTGAGTTCCACTTTCAGGATTTCCGTTCCCTCTATGTAGCTGCTGCCGACCACTTCCAGGGAGGCTTGCAGCAGGGGGATCAGGTAGGCTTCGCGCCCTACCATCAGCTCGTTGTACACCGCGACGGTCTGTCCCTGCAAGAGGGCTTCCTTCAGGCTCTCAGGGGTGCGTTCGGCCGCGAAGGCCAGGGTTACCGGGCGGTGGTTTCCTTTCTCGGTGTAATCCCAGTCTATCAGGCCGTGGATGTCGCTGGTCCCCATTATAGTGAGGCCCTGCTCCAGGGCAATGGCCAGCGCCTCTTCTGAGTAATCGGTGGTGTTGATCACCTCAATGCCGTGCAGCTCCCCGGCAGCGATACGGGCTTTCTGGAAATCGCTGAGCACGGGGTTGCCCTGGGGTTGCTGGGCATACCAGGCCGGGTGGTTCCAGAAAATGAAAGCCCCCTGCTTTTTGGCCTGTGCAAAGGAAACTTCGGCCTGTTCCGAAAGGAGTTCGTTGGCATTGGTAATGAAAACGGCGTTGCTGTGCCCGATGGGGGCATGCCGGGTAATCTCAGATCCGCGGATGATCATCAGCTCATGCTCGGCCGCCTCCCGCAGGGCGATCTCGTAAGACCGGTTCCGGTCGGGATGGGGGATGTCTGCGGCATGCGGCTGATATTCCAGATGCTCGGTCAGCGAAATGGCATCCATGCCTTCGCGAAGCGCTTCCATAACCCGGATATCGGGCCAGACGCTGCCGTCGGAGAAGACGGTGTGCTGGTGGAGGTCCGTAATGATGGTCTGATACCCCGGGATATCCGGGAATTCCAGGGGAGTGGCCCCGGCATGGCTGTGCTGTGCGGCCAGGTTCGGGCAGAGGGTCATCAGCAACCCGGTGGCGAGCATAAAAGGGATAGATTTCATAGACGCATGTTTTGACGGTCAAAAAACAGTGCCTGTGTACAGGCTGCAGAAAGGTACCATTAAATTTTTATTGCACGGCAACGGCGCCCGGCCCATGGCATGGCAGCATACCCTTCGAGATATTACAACTTATGAACACCCCTTCGGCAGCACCGGTTATTTCGTATCTTTTTCCGATTGAACCCCCAACGCGTGACGTTTAACTGGATTTTGGAAAGAGATTCCGACACGGCGCTTCAAAGACGCTGCGTAGAGCTGGAATACAGGCTCAGGCCCCGTATTACCCGATTCCTCATGGAACGCCTGGAACGGGATCTCCGCGGCGATTTTTCCGGCTTTTATTTTGATGTGGACCTCGTCCGACAGGAAATACGGATTTCCGAGAGGACCCCTGCCGAATACGCCCGCCGCGTGGCCGATGATTTCGTGATGGAATTCGGCCTTTTTCCTGCGGGAATAGCCCAGGCTCAGAACAATTTCGGATAGCACTTGCGATGCCTTCAGGGCTTTGTGGCCCGCGCCGAGGCGGGCGGGCCCGACGAGTTCCCGTTTCCGGGCTTATGCCCCTTGGGTATGGGCCATCAGAAGCCGTTGATGGTTTCTTTAAGCAAACTGAGCCGTTTCAGGAGTTGCTCCAGCCGATCCAGCGGGAGCATGTTGGCCCCGTCGCTCTTTGCGTTGGCCGGGTCGAAGTGGGTCTCGATAAAGATGCCGTCTACCCCGGCGGCGATCCCGGCCCGGGCGATGGTCTCGATGAGTTCCGGCCTTCCCCCGGTAACCCCGGATGCCTGGTTGGGCTGCTGCAGGGAATGCGTAACGTCGAGCACCACGGGGGCGAACTGTTTCATCACGGGTATCCCCCGGAAATCCACGATAAGGTCCTGGTATCCGAACATGGTGCCCCGGTCTGTTATCAGTACCTGCTGATTGCCGGTTTCGGTAACCTTGGCCACGGCGTGCTGCATGCTCTCGGGGCTCATGAACTGCCCTTTCTTCAGGTTTACGACCCGTCCGGTCTCGGCTGCCGCCACCACCAGGTCGGTCTGCCTCACCAGAAAGGCAGGGATCTGGAGCACGTCTACATAGGCGGCGGCCAGGGCTGCATCCGATTCCTGGTGGATATCCGTTACGGTGGGCACCCCGAAGGTTTCAGACACCTTTCTCAAAATCCGGAGGGCTTTCTCGTCCCCGATGCCGGTAAAAGAATCGACCCGGCTGCGGTTGGCCTTTTTGAAACTGCCCTTGAAAACAAAAGGGATTTTGAGGCCGTCGGCGATGCCCACAATGGTCTCGGCGATCTTAAGGGCCATCTCCTCGCCTTCAATGGCACAGGGCCCCGCCAGCAGGAAGAAGTTGCCGGAGGAAGTGTGTTTAATCTGCGGGATTTTCGACAGGTCCATTTGCTGGTATCTAAGGTTTTGACAAAGATAGTACATTCGGCACGTCTGCTTCCCACCGAAGTTCTTGCGCGAAATTGCCCCCCGGGTGCAGCGGAAACCGGAATTAGGCGTATCTTTGCGCCCATTTTCAGCGCTTTATGAAAGATATCCGCAACATTGCCATCATCGCCCACGTAGATCACGGAAAGACCACCCTGGTCGACAAGATTATGCATTTCTGCCAGTTGTTCCGCGACAACCAGCACATGGGCGAGCTTATCCTCGACAACAACGACCTGGAACGGGAAAGGGGGATCACCATTGTTTCCAAGAACGTTTCGGTAGCCTTTAAGGACACCAAGATCAATATTATAGACACTCCGGGCCACGCCGATTTCGGAGGCGAGGTGGAACGGGTGCTCAACATGGCCGACGGGGTGCTGCTGCTGGTAGACGCCTTCGAAGGACCCATGCCCCAGACCCGTTTTGTGCTCCAGAAGGCGCTCGGCATGGGCCTGAAGCCCTGCGTGGTAATCAACAAGGTAGACAAGGAAAATTGCACCCCCGAGGAGGTGCACGAAAAGGTGTTCGACCTGATGTTCGAGCTCGGAGCCGAGGAATGGCAGCTCGATTTCCCGGTCGTCTACGGCTCGGCCAAACAAAACTGGATGGCCCCCGACTGGAAAACGCC
>DATIPV010000389.1:0-4315 GCA_035471525.1 Robiginitalea sp. | reverse complement strand
TTTTCTCGACCTCGCGATCTACCAGAAATACCCCTTTATCGGTTCTGAACTCGGCATCCCGAAACTGGGGCTGCCAGTTCCTGACCCCTTCCAGGTCCAACTCGTCGGAGGCATTCACCAGGCTGACGTCTACCCGGATGGGCTCCGTTTGCTCCGTATCTGCCTGCGCCCTGCTCAGGAAGGTCTGTGTTCCGGTAACCCGGTGGATAAAGGCGCTGGTCCCCAGAATCATCCCCTGGTTGATCAGCTTGCGGGCGTACTCGTCCGTGGGAACCCACCCGCGGTCGTACATGAACTTCTGCCAGAAACGGCTGTACAACAGGTGACCGGTGGCGTGCTCGCTCCCGCCTATATACAGGTCTACGTCTTTCCAGTAGCCGATGGCCTCGGGCGATACCAGGCCCTGGTCGTTGTGCGGGTCCATATAGCGGTTGAAGTACTGGGAGCTCCCGGCCCATCCGGGCATGGTGTTGAGTTCCAGGGGGAATACGGTTTTGTGATCGATGCGGGCGTTGGCCACAACCGCCTCCTTGTCGGTATCCCAGGCCCAGATCGTGGCATTTCCCAGGGGTGGCTCGCCGGTATCGGTAGGCAGGTATTTTTCGACTTCAGGGAGTTCCAGAGGCAGGCTGTGCTCGGGTATCAGGCGGGGCAGGCCCTGGGCGTCGTAATACACCGGGAAGGGCTCCCCCCAGTACCTTTGCCTGCTGAAAACCGCATCGCGCAGCCGAAAGTTCACAGTGCCCTTCCCAAGCCCTTTGGCCTCCAGGGCTTCGATAACCTTTTTGGCGGCATCTTTCTGACCCAGGCCGCTGATGAAGCCGGAGTTGGCGATCACGGCAGTGGCCTTGTCTTCGAAAGCCTCTTCTTCTATGGACACCCCTTCAAAAATGTTGGGGATGGGGATGTTGAAATGCCTGGCGAAGTCGTAATCGCGCTGGTCCCCGCAGGGCACCGACATTACCGCCCCGGTCCCGTACCCGGCCAGCACGTAATCTCCGATCCAGACCGGCACGCTCTCGCCGGTAAAAGGATGTTCCACATAGGCGCCGGTAAAAACGCCGGAAACCGTTTTTACATCGGTCATCCGCTCGCGCTCCGACCGGCGGGCCGTGGCTTCCACATAGGCCAGCACCGCCTCTTTTTGCCCGGGGCTGGCAATGCGCGAAACCAGCTCGTGCTCAGGGGCCAGGGTCATAAAACTCACCCCGAAAATAGTGTCGGGCCTGGTGGTGAAAACTTCGATGTCGAAAGAATCGGGCTGATGCGCTGCAGGCAGGGTCTTGAAAACCACGGAAGCCCCCTGGGAGCGCCCGATCCAGTTGGTCTGGGCATCCTTGAGGGGCTGGGGCCAGTCGATCGTGCCCAGGCCCTCCAGCAGGCGCTGGGCATAGGCCGTAATACGCATCATCCACTGGGTCATCTTTTTGCGCACTACCGGGTAGCCCCCCCGTTCCGATACGCCGTTCACCACCTCGTCGTTGGCCAGTACGGTGCCGAGTTCGGGGCACCAGTTTACCTCGGCCTCTGCCAGGTAGGTGAGGCGGTATTTCAAAAGGAGCTGTTGCTTTTCGGCTTCGCTCCACTGCTTCCAATCGGCTGCGGAGAAAGCCAGCGCATCGGCATCGCAGGCGGCATTGACCCGGGCGTTCCCGCCCTGTTCAAATGCTGCAACCAGGGTTTGTACGGGCTCGGCCCGGTCGGTGTCGCGGTTGTACCACGAATCGAACAACTGCATAAAAACCCATTGGGTCCAGTGGTAATAGGCCGGGTCGGAAGTGCGCACCTCCCGGCTCCAGTCGTAGGAGAAGCCGAGTTGGTCGAGTTGCTCCCGGTACCGGTTGATGTTGGCCTCGGTGGTCAGTGCCGGGTGCTGCCCGGTCTGAATGGCGTATTGCTCCGCCGGAAGCCCAAAGGAATCGTAGCCCATGGGCTGCAGCACGTTGTACCCCTGGTGGCGCTTGAAACGGGCGTAAATGTCGCAGGCGATGTAACCCAGCGGATGGCCCACATGCAGCCCGGCACCGGATGGGTAGGGGAACATGGTAAGGGCGTAGTATTTAGGCTTGTCAGAGGGAAATTCGGCGCGAAAGGTCTGGTTTTCGGCCCAATATCGCTGCCATTTGGATTCTATTTCCTTAAAATCGTATCGCATGCTGCAGGGTACATCGGCGGGCCGGGCGGACCGCTTATTTATTCGGGGCAAAAATAAGGGGAATCCGTTTACTTTCCTATTTTTGAGGAGAACTCCCTTGTGGGTTCCCTATACCCGTCCGGATATGAGCAAATCCTTTGAGCGCTATCAGAAGCGGAAGCTTATTTCTTCCTATTTCTCGGTGACCCTCAGCATTGCCCTGGTATTGTTCCTTATGGGCATCCTGGGCTTGCTGGTCCTCAATACGCGCAAACTGGCCGATCATTTCAAGGAGCAGATTACGATCTCGGTCTTTTTTAAAGACTCGGCCAAGCAGGTAGAGATAGACCAGCTTCAGAAAAGCCTGGTAATGGCGTCTTATACCAAATCGGCCGTCTTTGTCTCCAAGGATGAGGCAGCCGCCCAGCACAGTGAGGAAATCGGCGAGAACTTTATGGATTTCCTGGGGTACAACCCCCTGAAGAATTCCATAGACGTGCAGCTCAATGCCGACTTTGTCTCGCCGGTGCAAATCGATTCCATCGCCACCGACATCGGTAAGCGGTCGTTCGTGGAAGAAGTGAGCTACGACCGTCCGACCATTGCGCTGCTCACCGAAAACGTGCGTCGGATAGGGCTGGGCATCCTGGTGGCTTCGGCCCTTTTCACCCTGATCGCAGTATTGCTGATAAACAGCTCCATTCGGCTGTCCATTTATTCCAAGAGGTTCATTATCAAAACCATGCAAATGGTAGGAGCCACCAAGGCCTTTATCCGGAAGCCCTTTATCTGGACCAACCTGAAGCTCGGCATGTTGGGCGGGATGCTGGCCCTGCTGGGCCTTTTCGCCCTGCTTTATTCCCTCGACCGGAATTTTCCGGAACTCGGATTCCTGGACGACGCCTTGTCGCTGGCCCTGCTGTTTGCCGCGGTTTTCGTACTGGGAGCCCTTATTTCCCTGGTCAGCACTTTTTTTGCGACCCAGCGTTTCCTGAACCTGCGCACCGACGACCTCTACTATTAGACCCGCCCATCCCAATTGAGCCCCCTGTGAGGAAAAGTTCGGCCGAGATACGTACCTTTGCCCCATGAGCAACAAACAGTCACCATCCGGCAATTCGAAAGCCCCGCGCGATTTTGTTTTCGGACGCCAGAACTACCTCTGGATGTTTATAGGTCTCGGTCTCATCGCCCTCGGGTACATACTGATGTCTGGCGGGGGAAGCGACGACCCCAATGTCTTTAACCCGGAAATATTCAATTTCCGGCGCATCAGACTGGCTCCGGCCCTGGTGCTGGCTGGCCTCGGCCTGCAGGTCTATGCCATCCTTCGGTCTCCTAACAAAAACAAATCCAACTAGTTGGAACTCATCGATGCCATTATTCTGGGAATCGTTCAGGGCCTGACCGAATTCCTTCCGGTATCTTCCAGCGGCCATCTGGAACTGGGCAAGGCGCTGCTGGGCGAACATTCCCTGCCGGAGGAGAGTCTGCTATTTACGGTAGTCCTGCACTTTGCCACCGCCCTGAGTACCCTGGTGGTTTATCGCAGGGATGTCTGGGAAATCCTAAGTGCGTTGCTCCGCTTCCGCGACAATGAGGAAACCCGGTTTGCCCTCAAAATAGTGCTGTCCATGATACCGGCTGCCCTGATCGGCCTGTTTTTCGAATCGGAGCTCGAATCGTTTTTCGGAGGAAATGTGGCTTTTGTGGGAGCCATGCTCCTGCTTACCGCCGCCCTGCTCTTCCTGGCCGACCGGGCCAAAAAGACGCATCGCCCCGTTTCGTTCCTGGATTCTATCATTATCGGGGCTGCCCAGGCCGTGGCCGTGCTCCCGGGCATCTCGCGCAGCGGAGCGACCATAGCCACCTCCGTCTTGCTGGGGGTAGACAAACGCAAGGCGGCCCGGTTTTCTTTCCTGATGGTAGTTCCCCTAATCCTCGGGAAAATCGCCAAAGATATCCTGGGAGGCGAACTGAGCCTGCAAACGGCAAACCTGGGGGCCATGTCGGCCGGTTTCGCGGCCGCTTTTGTTTCAGGGCTCCTCGCCTGTACCTGGATGATACGCCTGGTGCGCAACAGCAAACTCTCCATTTTTGCCGTATATTGCCTGTTGGCCGGCATCGCAGCCATTGTTATCGGCCTGCGAGTGCTGCCTTGAAACATGGATGCCCCAACAT
>DATIPV010000388.1:0-2595 GCA_035471525.1 Robiginitalea sp. | reverse complement strand
GATCTGGTGCTTGTACCAGGGGCGCCGGGGCAGGCCTGCCGGGTCGGTAAGCTGGTGCTCGGCTTCCATAAGCAGGCGGTTCAGTTGTGCTTTTTTATCGGCCGGCAGGCTTTGCAGGTCTTTTGCTTCCAGCTGCTCCACCTGCTGGTCGAGGCTTGCCAGGGCATTCTGTAAGGGAGAAAAATCGAGGTAGGGGACTGGGGCCTTTTCACCCGGCTTCGCCTTCGCTTTTTTCGGATCGGCCGCCAGGCCATACGCATTCTTGGCGACCAGGACGTTATGCCCTTCCACTTCTTTCCGCATCGACTCGGCCGTATTCATGACTTCTTTCAGGTAGCCGGAGACGGTCTGCTCCCAGGGCCCGAAGGTAAACGGAAGCACTTCTGCGTTGGCCAGCCTGAGCACGATGCGCCCGGCCACCTTGGCCAGGGCAACCCCATAGGCCATGTCGGGGTCCTTGAACCGCTTGAAATGCGTATAGGTATCGTAAATGGTATGGTATTCGCCCCCGCCGTTTTCGCCCCCGAAACCGATATTGAGAGAGGCGATTCCGGCGTGCTGGATAAAGGGGGTATAGTCGCTGCCCGATCCCAGAGCCGATATGCTGAAATCGCCGGAGCCTCCATTGGCCAGTTCCCGGGCCAGGAGGCGCTCTTTCACCGATACCCCGGTCTGTGGGTCGGTCACGTCACCGGCCGCTTCGTCTACCAGGGTCTGAAGGGTATGGGATCCGCCCGCCCCGATGAATCCCCGTCCGTTCCCGTCCGTATTCACATAGGCCACGGTTTTGGCCTGCAATTCCTGCAGGTGGTCTTCGACCCATTCGGTGGAACCGATCAGGCCGGGCTCCTCGGCGTCCCAGGCGCAGTACACCAGCGTGCGCTTGGGCCGGTTCCCTTTTTTGGCGAGTTCCCCAACGGCCCGTGCCTCCTCCATCAGGGCCACCATGCCGCTAACGGGATCGGAAGCCCCGTGGACCCAGGCGTCGTGGTGGTTGCCGCGAACCACCCACTGGTCGGGGAATTCGGATCCCTTCAGGGTCGCGATCACATTATGTGCCGGGCGGAGCTGCCAGTCGAATTCGAGTTTCAGGTGTACTTTGGCCGG
The DNA here is from genome assembly GCA_035471525.1 of Robiginitalea sp. Taxonomy (GTDB): domain Bacteria; phylum Bacteroidota; class Bacteroidia; order Flavobacteriales; family Flavobacteriaceae; genus Robiginitalea. The sequence continues at coordinate 1,488 of DATIPV010000388.1, read as the reverse complement.
GCCGGGCCCGATATGGTAGGTAATGGGCAGGGCACCCCTCCAGGAGGGCGGGGCCACCGGGCCTTCCAGCGCTTTCAGCAAAGGCTCCGCATCGGCGTACGAAATGGGGAGCACCGGGATTTGTGTGATTGTTAGGGCCTTATCCCGCTCCAGGCGCTCTGCGTTTTCGGTAGCCGCATATCCCGGGGTGAGCACATCGCCGGGGTAGAGGGGCATGTCCATGACAGAACCCCGCTGCACGCCGGTGGCATTTTTGTAGGCCCCCTTCGGATACACATCGCCCTGAAAATACCCATCGTCCTTCGGGTCGGAGTAGATGATGCAACCTATGGCGCCCTTCTCAGCGGCCAGTTTGGGCTTGATGCCCCGCCATGAGCCGGCGTATTTGGCGATTACGATCTTGCCCTTCACGTCGATGCCCATTTTTTCCAGCTCCTCATAGTCGCTGGGAATGCCGTAGTTCACGAACACCAGTTCTGCCTCCACATCCCCGTCGGTGGAAAAAGCATTGTAGGAGGGCAGCAGGGCGTCGCCCTGCTGGGTGTAGGGATCGCCTTCCACGGGGATAGCCTGCAGGGAAGCCCGGAAGGGATGGGGCCCTGTCATTTCCAGTAACCGAACCTTGGGGTAGGGGAACAAGACCTGGTAGGTGTCGATACGGGCATCGTATCCCCACGACCTGAATTGCTGCTGCATCCACCGGGCATACCCGGCACCGGCTTCCGTTCCCACCCAGTGCGGCTGAGCGGTCATGCGCTCCATCCAGGCATCGAGATTGGCAGCCGAAAGGGTGCCGTCGAACTGGGCTTCCAGCTGATGTTGTTTGGCAGCTCCGGCCGGGGTAAAACCGGTTAAGGCCTGGCCCTGCAGGCTCCAGCATGCCAGCAGCAGGGGAATGGCAAAAAGTGTTCTCATGTCGGGTTTGGTAATCGGTTGAGTGTGAAAATTACATTTTTTTTCCGAGCGTACCGGGCACGACCCGGGAAAAAGTACCGGTTCAGTCCCACTCCCGGTCGAGCCGCAGCAGGGTGCCCAGCAGCACATTGGCGCCCCGGGCAATGGCCTCGGGCGAAGTGTACTCGTCTGGGGCATGGCTGATGCCTCCCCGGCTCGGTACGAAAACCATCCCGGCCGGGGCGATCAGGGCCATGTCCTGGGTGTCGTGCCCGGCTCCGCTCTTCATGCGTTTGCTGCTGTACCCGCGGGCCCCGGCTTCGGCTTCGACCAGTGCCTGAATGCGGGCGTCGGTCGGGGCGGGTTTGGCGGTGGTGTCGAGGTGCTCGAAAGAAATCGTGATGCCGGAATCGACGGCGATGGCCTCGGCCCTTGCCGTGATTTTAGCGTACATCTCTGTTATTACTTCTTCTGCGAGGTCGCGTATTTCCAGGCTCAGCACCACCTCCCCGGGAATCACGTTCGGTGCCCCTGGCATGGCCCGGATGCGGCCCACGGTGGCTACCTGGGTGCCTTCCCGGTTCAGGGCTTCCT
>DATIPV010000387.1:0-5144 GCA_035471525.1 Robiginitalea sp. | reverse complement strand
CTCCTCGGGCCGGTCGTGCCGGAAATAGGAGTGGCCGATGTTCCACTTCGGGAATATGTTCGAGAACAAAGTGGAGGTAGACCCGAAGACCGAGCGCGAAGAGATAATGTGGTCGCCGCTGTCGAGCAGGGCAGCCAGGGTCGAAAATACAGCCGCCATCCCCGAGGCAAAGGCAAAGCCGGCCTCGGCCCCTTCCATACGGCAGACCTTTTCGATCCATTCGGAGGTGTTCGGGTTGGAATAGCGCGAATAAATGATGCGGTCTTTCTCCTCGGCGAAGGAGGCCCGCATGTCTTCGGCGTCTTCGAAGACAAAACTGGAACTCAGATAAATCGGGGCTGAGTGCTCCTGGAATTCGCTCCGCGGGATCTGGGTGCGGATGGCCTCGGTTTCGGCTTGGTGTTTTTTCATGGTCTTGGCTTTCTTTTTATGAATCGGCATGGCCCTTTTCGGCTATGCGCAGAATATCTCCGAAAACGCCCCGGGCGGTAACGGCCGCCCCGGCCCCGGCTCCCTGTATCACCAGGGGGTGCTCGCCGTAGCTTTCGGTGTAGATCTCAATCAGGGAATCGGCGCCCTTCACCTGCCCGAGCGGGCTGCCGTCGGGCACCGAGACCAGTTTTACCTCCAGTACGCCCTTGTCTTGTTGCAGGTCGCCCGAGAGTTCCCCCACATAGCGGAGCACCTGCCCTGTGGGCTGCTCTTTTTTGAGGGCTGCGAACACCGAGTCGAGCCGGCCCATCTCCCGCTTGAAGTCGGGCAGCCCCCCTTCCCGCAACGCCTCGGGGATCAGGTTCTGTATCCGGATGTCCGAAAACTCATTCTGCAGGTCGAGCTCACGGGCCAGGATGAGCAATTTCCGCCCCACATCGCTGCCCGAGAGGTCCTCGCGCGGGTCGGGTTCGGTATACCCCTTTTGCATGGCCTGCTTCAGCACCTCCGAAAACGGGACTTCCTCTGACGAAAAGGTGTTGAAGATGTAGCTGAGGGAACCCGAGAAAACACCCCTGATACGGGTGATGTTTTCCCCGGAGAGGTGCAGCAGCCGTATGGTGTCGATCAGCGGCAGGCCCGCTCCCACATTGGTCTCGTACAAGTATTGCTTCTGATACTTCTGCAGCTCTTCCCGCAACAGTCGGTAATAGTCGTAGCCCAGGGTATTGGCGATCTTGTTGGATGACACCAGGTCGAAGCCGTTCCCGACAAAGTCGAAATAGCGGGCCACGAAATCGGCGCTGGCCGTGTTGTCTACCATAATCAGGTTTTCCAGATGGTGGGCCCTTGCGTAATCGAATAGCTCGCCGAGGCGGTAGCCCTCCGGCTGTTTTTTCAGGCGCGATTTCCAGTTGCCGCCCACCCCCCGGTGGTCGAGCAACAGCCGGGTCGAGTTGGCCAGGGCGAAGACGTTCAGACGGATGCCTTTCCTGGCTTCGATCTTGTCGGCCGATTCCAGCACCTGCCCGAGCAGCGTGCCCCCCACGTTCCCGATCCCGAACACGGCCAGGTTTATCTTCTTGCTGATGCCGAAGATCTGCCCGTGGATCACATTGAGGGCCTTTAGCATGTCGGCTTTTCGCACCACCAGGCTCACGTTCTTGCCGGTCACGGCATTGTTGAACAGCAGGGGCACCACCTGGTTGCGGATCAGGGCATTGTAGGGTTTGTGGAAGGTGCTCAGGTCCTGCCCGACGATGGAGATGACCGACACATCCGAGGTGATGTGGATGCGGTTGATGTCCTTGCGCCGGAAGTCGTCCTCGAATTCGGCTTCCAGGGCCGCCCGGGCCCGTTCGGCCATGTCGGCTTTCACCACCAGGCCGATCCCCCGCTCCGAAGATCCCTGGGAGATGATGCCCACGCTTACCCCGCTCTGGCCCAGGGCCCTGAAGATGCGGGCATCCACCCCAACCTTGCCCAGCAGGCCGCGGCCTTCCAGGTGGATCAGGGCCTCGTTCTCGATAACCGAAAGCGACCTGATCCCATGGCGGCTCGGCCGGGCACTGATCAGCGTCCCCTCCCCGTCCGCTCCAAAGGTATTGAGTATACGCAGGGGGATATTTTTTTCCAGAAGCGGGATAATGGTTTTTGCGTGCAGGATGGTCGCCCCGAAATTGGCCAGCTCGTTGGCCTCCCCGTAAGACAGCTGGGCAATTCGCTGAGCCCCGGGCACGAGTTCCGGATTGGCGGTGTAAATCCCGTCTACATGGGTGTAATTCTCCAGTTCGTCCGCATTCAGGAAATTGGCCAGCAGGGAAGCCGAATAATTGCTGCCGTTTCGGCCAAGGGTCGTGGTCTCCCCCTGCAGATTCGAGCCGATAAACCCGGTTACCACCGGCAGGACGCCGGCCGGGAAGGAAGCGAAAAAACGGCTTACAAGGTCGCGCGATACCTCTTCCAGCACCTGGGCGTTCCCGAAGGCCGAATCGGTTTTGACGAGTTGGCGGGAATCCACCAGGCGGGCCTCAACCCCCCGTCCGATCAGGAGTTCGGTTAACAGGCGGGCCGAGATCAGTTCGCCGTACGAAAGCACCTGGTCTTTGATTTTGGGACTGTAGTCGCCCAGCAGGCGCACCCCCTCCAACAGCCGGGCCAGCTCCTCAAAGGCCTCCCCGAAGTGTACCCGGGAAGAGGTATGCCGCTGGTATTTTTCGAACCGGTCGAAGGCCGCCCTGTAATCTTTTCCTGCCGAAGCCAGTTCGAGCAGTTCCTCCAACTGGTCGGTGGCCTTTTCCCGGGCCGAAAGCACCAGGACGATGCGCTCGCCGGCAGACACCCTGCCGGTTACGATATCGAGCACCCGATCGATGCCTTCCCCGTTGGCCAGCGACCTGCCGCCAAACTTGAGCACTTTCAGCGCCCGCGACGGATCCGGGGGGCTGAAAACCGGCTGCAGCAGCTGCTTCATCTGCTCGAATTCGATCAGGAAAGCGTCGTGCCCGTGTACCGAATGGATCTCGCCATAGGTTACCTTACTGCTGGCCTGGGCGAGCTGCTTGTGCGTTTCCTTGTTTTCGGAGGCGGTAAAGAACAGGTCGGAGTCCACCCCGATAATGTGGATGTTGGTGTCGCTCTGCTGCAGCTCGTGGAACGCTTCCTCCCCGCGGCGGGTGATGTCGATAGTCTTCAGCAGCTGGTTGGTCAGTTTGTAGGCCGCCAGCTGGAACCGCTCCTGCAGTTTTTTGCCGTGGTGCAACAGCCAGCTCTCCACGTTGAACAACTGGAGTTCCTGGTTGGTACTGCGCTGGAAGCGCTGCTTGAAAGACTCGGGGGTGCGGTAGCAGAGCATGGCGTGCATGCGGGCATCGTGCACCGGTTGACGGGAATTGACCAGGAACTGCTCCTGAATCTGGCAGTTGGCGATGAGCCAGTCGGTCGATTTCCAGTCAGAGGCCACCGGGATCAGGTGCTCGGCGAGCCCGGGGCGCAGGGCCGCCATCTCCCAGGCAATGCCCCCTCCCAGGGAACCGCCGATAAGGGCGAAGAGGGAGCGAATGTGCAGGGCTTCCAGCCCCATCAGGAAGATGCGGGCGATATCGGCGGCCACAAAGTCCTTGTAGTTCTCGATCATAAAGCCGTCGTAGCCGTTGCCGGGCACATTAAAGCAAATCACCGTATAGACATCCGTATCTATACACCTGCCCGGGCCCACCAGAGTCGACCACCACCCGTCGGGCCCGGCCACGTTCGAATTCCCCGTAAGGGCGTGGTTCACCAGCACTACCGGTGCCCCGTGCAGGGGCCTGCCGAAGAGCTGGTAAGACAGGTTGATGGGCTGGGTTACCCCGCTCAGGGTGGTATAGGCGTCCAGCCGGATATGCTGCAATTTCGATGCTTCCATAACGCGTGTGGTGCACCTGGCACCGGCAGCTTTACTCCGGGCACAGGCTCAATAAGTTACGTTAAAAAGAAAGGACAGGGGGCACAGCCCATGCGTTATCTTTCCCGGGATGTGAAACGGCCTGCAGGCAGAGCGTTTCGCCGGGTTAGAATGTAGCACCTTCTTCAGGGAAGCTGAAGGGTTGCTAAGGCTTCACAGGGTCTATTCCCTCTGCCTTTCTTGATAACCGGTCAATATATGTTTGAACGTAGGGGCAAATATAGGGGGAGTCAGGAGATTCCACCCATACCGGCCCAATATTTTACAGCCCGAAGGCTTCCTTTACGGCCTCTACCGCGTCGAGCTTCTCCCAGGTGAAGAGTTCCACCTCGGTTTCAACCCGCCCGTTGTAGGGCGATTCAAATATCTTTTTCACGATGCGGGGCTCCTTGCCCATGTGGCCGTATGCCGCCGTTTCGAGATAGATCGGATGGCGCAGCTTCAGCCGCTGCTCGATGGCAAAGGGGCGCATGTCGAACAATTCAGCCACCCGCTCTGCGATTTCCCCGTCGCTCAGGCCTACCCGCGACGTGCCGTAGGTATTCACATAAAGGGAGGTCGGCTCCACCACGCCGATGGCGTAGCTCACCTGCAGCAACATTTCGTCGGCCACCCCGGCAGCCACCAGGTTCTTGGCGGCATGCCGCGCGGCGTACGCCGCACTCCGGTCTACCTTGCTGGGGTCCTTGCCGCTAAAGGCCCCGCCCCCGTGGGCACCCTTGCCCCCATAGGTGTCCACCACGATCTTGCGGCCCGTGAGGCCGGTGTCGCCGTGCGGGCCCCCGATAACGAATTTCCCGGTCGGGTTGATATGATAGGTAACCTTTCCGGTGAACAGGCCCCTCAGGCGCTCCGGCAGGCCGGCCACGACGCGGGGCATCAGAATTTCCAGCATATCCTTTTTGATCTTGGCCAGCATCCGGGCATCGTCTGCCTCGAAAGGGTCGTGCTGGGTCGAGATCACGATGGTGTCGATTCGCAGGGGCTGGTGGTCGTCCGAATATTCCACGGTTACCTGGGCCTTGGCATCGGGTCGCAAATAGGGTATTTCCCGGGCCTCCCGCCTCAGGAGGGCCAGCTCGTGAAGCAGGCGGTGCGACAGCTCCAGGGCCAAAGGCATGTAATTGTCGGTCTCCCGGCAGGCGTAGCCGAACATCATGCCCTGGTCGCCGGCACCCTGCAGTTCCTTTTCGCCCCGGTCCACCCCCTGGTTGATGTCCTGCGACTGCTCGTGGATAAGCGAAATCACCCCGCAGGAATCCCCGCT
>DATIPV010000386.1:0-3335 GCA_035471525.1 Robiginitalea sp. | reverse complement strand
CTTTTCTAAGGGACTCTTCTATCTTGCTCAGGTTGAACGACCCCGGAGACTGGCTCGGCGGATATTCTTTCATCGAGAGCAAGAATCTGGCAGCGAGCCCCTGAATCGGAACAATCACGAACGGGCGGCTCAGGAACCAATCATCATAGGTGTTGGAGTTGTGCTGTGCCTTTTCAAAAGGATCTCTTCTCAGGTTGAACAACAGCGGAACGCGAAGCTCGGTAAAAGGCTCGCGCCAAACCCCAAAGGCCTGCCCCCTGTTTTCAAGGAACACAACCTTCCAGTCATCGTACCGTGCGGCCACGATCTGTCCGTCATCATTCACATACCAGAATTCATGGCGAGGTGACTTGTCGGTTTTGCCAGACAAATAATCAAGCATGTTGTAGCCATCGAGGTGGTTGCGATAATTCCTGCCATTAATGGTGGCTCCCTGCAGCAGCCTTTCCTTGACATTGTTGTCTCCTGCGGCCGCGGCAAAGGTCACTAGCCAATCTTCATGGGCCACAATACCATTCAGCGTTATGCCAGCCGGGAAATGACCAGGCCATCTGACAAAGGCAGGAACACGGTAGGCCCCTTCCCAGTTGGAATTCTTTTCCGAACGGAATGGGGTTGTGCCTGCATCCGGCCAGGTGTTGTAGTGCGGGCCGTTGTCGGTGGAATACATCACAATGGTATTGTCGGCAATGCCCAACTCGTCGAGCAGGTCGAGCAATTGACCAACATGCAGGTCGTGCTCGACCATGCCGTCACTGTATTCATCCTGCCCGGAAATGCCAATGTGCTCTTCCTTTACATGGGTACGGAAGTGCATCCGCGTCCCGTTCCACCAGGTGAAGAAGGGTTTCCCGGCAGCCACTTGCCTTTTGATAAAATCCTTGGCAGCCGCCACAGTTTCATCGTCGATGGTCTCCATCCGTTTCTTGGTAAGGGGGCCGGTATTCTCTATGGTCTGCCCGCCCTTGCCATCGGCCTTGGACTTCATAACCCCACGGGGGCCAAATTGTTCTTTGAAGGTCTTGCCATTGGCCAATACCATATCCGGGTAATCCCTTTGTTCCGGCTCTTCCTCTGCATTGAGGTGGTAGAGGTTCCCAAAAAACTCATCAAACCCATGCATCGTCGGCAGGTGCTCATCCAGGTCTCCCTGGTGATTCTTTCCGAACTGACCGGTGGCATACCCCTGGTTTTTCAATACGGAAGCCATGGTTACGTCGGTCTTCTGCCAGCCTTCTTTTGCGCCGGGCAATCCAACCTTGGTCATCCCCGAGCGTACCGGCACACTGCCGCTTATAAAGGCCGCACGGCCTGCAGTACAGCTCTGTTGGGCATAATAGTCCGTAAAAGCGACCCCTTCCCGGGCAATCCGGTCGATGTTCGGAGTCTGGTATCCCATCATGCCCCGGTTGTTGTGGCTGATGTTCCAGGTGCCGATGTCATCTCCCCAAATTACCAGAATATTGGGTTTTTCGTTCTGTGCATACACAGCAAAGGCGGTCAGGCTCAAAAGACTTGCCGCTAAATAATTAATTGTCTTTTTCATAAAGTTTACATGGAAATTAATTCGTCCGCAAGATAAATAAAATTACTTGCTGACAAAAACCTATATATTTTAACAAATTTGTTCCGGATTATTCATCCCCGGCATCCCGAACGCAACGGAATCCTGTATGGATCATGCCGGTATCCTGCGAGGTAGGCATGCGGGCCGATACCCGGTAACTGGAGCAGTAGTTGTCGTTGCATAAAAACGACCCCCCCCGTACCACGCGCCTGGGATCGTACTGGTCCTGGCTGTAGTTGCTCTTTTCCGGTCCCTTCGGGTTATCGGCCACTTTGTTGGGATCAAAGGTCCTGTAATAGCCTTCGTCGAACCAGTCCGAACAGATCTCCCATACGTTGCCGGCCATGTCGTAAAGCCCATATCCGTTGGGAGGGAACGATTTTACGGGAGCGGAATAGTAATAGCCGTCTGCCTCGCTATTGCTTGTCGGAAAGGTACCTGTCCAGTAATTGCATTTCGGGGTGCCTTCTTCGACATATTCCGTGCCCCAGGGATAGAGGGCATCGTCCAGACCACCCCTTGCCGCCCATTCCCATTCTGCCTCGGTAGGTAAGCGCTTCCCGGCCCATTTGGCGTACTCCAGGGCATCGTAATAAGCGACATGCACTACCGGGTGATCGTCTTTACCCTCGATCGAGCTACCCGGCCCTTGCGGGTTTTTCCAATTGGCGCCCGTAACCCAGTGCCACCACTGGGAGTAATCCATTAGGTTTTGCACTTCGGCCGGTTGAATAAAAACCATCGAGCCCGGCCGAAGGGCTTCAGCCGGGGGTTTGGGGGTGCCGGGGGGAAGCTGTTTCTTCAATTCCTCCCAGTCTACCGGTCGCTCTGCTATGGTCACATAGCCGGTCGCCTCCACGAAAGAGCGGAATTGTCGATTGGTCACTTCGTGCACATCCATGTAGAAAGCATCCACATGCACTTTGTGCTTGGGGAATTCCCGGGGCAGGGCCCATTGCGAATCGCTGGCGCCCATTTCATACGTGCCCGCAGGGATCAATACCATTTCATCAGCTGCTCTACCATCGGATGAAGGGGTGTTAAGCGGCTGATCGTCAAGATTAGGGACCAAATCTCCGGATGCATTGGCCAAAATGGCCGCGCGGCCGCCCGCCATTTCGCAATTGGTGTGGTCTGCCATGCTGTCGTTTTCCTGATGCATGGAAGACTCCTGAGCGTTTTGAGGTTCTGCCGGCTGTGTTTTTGATTCTTTGCAGGCCGCGCACGCCACCAACAGTAAAATGACCAATAACCGCTTCATGTATCAGAAGTTAAAATATACGCCCAGGGTGCCCCGCTCCCCCAGTTCTGTAAATAACCCGAATTCCTCCGACAGGGCCCAGGAAACACCCAGGTAGGGATACAGCGCAAAATTCCGGTTAAAATGCCCTATCTCGGTTCCCGGATACAGATCTAACCTTTCGGGCAAGTCCAGGGCTTGCTGCAGATGAAAGTCCATTATGCCGAAAAAAGAAGTCTCCCGTTCGCTTTCAATAAAATACAACTCCACCCCCGCACCGGCAGAAAACCAGTCGCTGAAACCGTGATCGTACAGTATGGACAGGCCGTTTCCCCGGCCGTAATAGGCCCAGGCCGTATTCAGACGGTTCTCGCCCTTGCCCCCGTAGGCGCTTTGGCTATAAGTCGCCTGGGAGCCCAGAATTAAAAACAAACAGATAAAGAACTTGCTGGCTGTAAACGACATTGAATTCTTATTTATGGACAGACGGGAATATACCCATCAAACCGCCATGGGCTCACATCGTAT
>DATIPV010000385.1:0-13595 GCA_035471525.1 Robiginitalea sp. | reverse complement strand
TCCCTTCGGCTATTATCGGGGCCCTGCCCGAGGGTTACCTCTACACGGGGCAGCTGAACAGTGCCGAACCCTACGACCTGCTCGAGTATCAATTCCGGCGGAAAGGCGACCCGACAGGCTCCGGCAGTTCCGTGGCCCTGGTCTTTACGCAAAAACTGGACGGGCAGCTAACGGCCGGCCCGTTTTTCCTCAGAAACCACCTGAACGGGCATATGGATATTGCCGTACAGGACGACCGGAACCAACTGTATCTCTTCTCCGACCCGGGGTCACTGTTCTGGAAAAAAACCATTCCCGGACCCATCCAGGGCCCGATCCGCCAGCTCGACATCTTCAGGAACGGCCGCCTGCAGATGGCTTTCACCACCCCCGACCGGCTTCTGGTGCTCGACCGGAACGGAAGGGCCGTAAGCCCGTTCCCCCGCGAATTCCCGGGCGGGAACCTGGGGCCCCTGGCCCTCTTCGATTACGAGGGGAACCGGAATTACCGCCTGGTGGTGACCCAGGGAGCCCGGGTCTCCATGTTTGACAGCCAGGGGCGCACCGTTAGCGGTTTTAAATTCCGCGATGCCGGGAGCCCCGTGGTGGGGGCCCCGCAGCACATGCGTGTCGGCAACCGCGATTACCTGCTGTTCCGCCTGGAGAACGGGCAGTTGAAAATCCTCAACCGGGTGGGCGACACCCGGGTGAAAGTGACGGGCACTTTCGATTTTTCAGACAATGAGCTCTTCCTCTTCCGCGATACCTTTACCTTCACCGACCGGGCCGGCAACCTGATTTCCATTGATCCCTCCGGCAAAATCAGCCGCTCCACCCTGAAGCTGAACCCCGACCACGGCTTGTACGCCACCTCGCGCACCCTGGCCCTGATGAACGACAACGTGCTTCAGGTAAAAGGGAACCAGGCCGAATTGGACCTGGGCGTCTATACCCCCCCACAGATCTTTTACCTGAACGATATCATTTACGTGGCCGTTACCGACCTGCAGAGCGACCAGCTCTACCTGTTCCGCAGCGACGCCTCCCCCCTCCCGGGGTTTCCGGTGGAGGCAGAAGGGCTGCCCGATATGGCCGATGCCGACGCCGACCGCAACCCGGAGCTGGCCGTGAAATTCCGCGACAGTGCCCTGGCCGTTTACCGGATTCAGCGATAAGGCTGCCAGGCCCTGCCTGCTTTCTGTGCAAACAACCGCATATTCCTATGCCCGGATTGGCCGGAATTTCTTAAATTTAAGAGGTTTAGCAGTGTGCTGCTGTATCTCACAAGAACATGAAAACATCTAGTACCCTCCGTTGGTCCGGCCCTTTGCTGACCGGGATCCTTTGCTGTGTTTCCTTCCTGGCATCGGCCCAGGATTGCAGTATTTATTATCCCCTGGAAGAAGGGGTGAAACTGGAGTACACCCTTTATGGCAACAAAGACAAGGTTGAAGGCTTGCAGACTCAGGAAATTACCGGGGTGGAGACCACTTCAGAAGGCCTGCATGCCCAGATGCATATCACCTTCCGGGACGAAAAGGGAAACGATGTATACGAAATGGATTACGGCTTCCTGTGTGCGGGCGACGTGGTTCGCATCGATTTCCAGTCGCTGATGTCGGGGCCCATGCTGCAACAGAACCCCGACATGGAAGCCGAGATCACGGGTACCGATATCGAATGGCCCAATGACCTGAGTGTCGGGCAGGAACTCCCGGATGCCAATGTATCGATGAAAATGAATATGGGAGGCATCAACATGAACATGGAAATGGACATTTCGGCCCGCAAGGTAGAACGGAAGGAAACGGTTACCACGCCGGCAGGGACCTTCGATTGTTTTGTGGTTTACAGCGAAACGCATTCGAAGATGATGCTGGCCAACCAGACCTTCCCCTCCCGTACCTGGCTGGCGGAAGGCGTGGGCATGGTCAGGAACGAAAGCTACAACAAGAACGGCAAACTCACTGCCCGTATGGAGCTGACCGCTGTTTCGCGGTAAAGCCCCGGAGGCTATCGCCTGTCAGTAGGCCAGGGAGGCCCCGAAAAGCCCGGCAAAATGCCGCAGCAGGTGTTTTTTTACTTCAGCCGTGGGCACGTGTCGGCCCAGTTCGGCATGCAGGGAGGTTACCCCCTTGCCGCGGATCCCGCAGGGGATCATCAGGTCAAAATACGACAGGTCGGTATTGATGTTCAGGGCGAAGCCGTGCATGGTCACCCAGCGGCTGGCCCGCACCCCCATGGCGCAGATCTTCCGGGCCCCGGGTTTCCCCACATCCAGCCACACCCCGGTTTCCCCGGGGGACCGCTGGCCCTCCAGGCCGTATTCCGACAGGGTGCGGATTACCATTTCCTCGAGCAGCCTCAGGTATTTGTGGATGTCTGTAAAGAAATTCTCCAGGTCCAGAATCGGATAGCCCACGATTTGCCCGGGGCCGTGGTAGGTAATGTCGCCGCCCCGGTTGATGTGGAAAAAGGTGGCCCCCCGTTCCCGCAGGACCTCTTCCCCAACAAGCAGGTTGGCCCGGTCCCCGCTCTTGCCCAGGGTATAGACGTGCGGGTGTTCCACCAGCAGGAAATAATTGGGGGTCTCGCCGGCAGACGGCTGGGCGCGTCGCTGTTTCTTTTGCTGCAGGATCTCCCCGAAAAGCTTCTCCTGGTAGTCCCAGCTCTCCCCATAGTCCCGGAAGCCCAGTTCCTGTACCGCCACCGTCTTGTTCATGGGGGCAAAGGTACGCAAGCCGGCAGAAACCTGCTACCCTAGTCTTCCAGTTCCACCTCCAGGTCGAGGATGGCCGGATTCCGCAGGTATTCGAAGAACTCCACCTCCCTTATAAGGGTCTTGCCGTCCAGGCTCAGGGTGGCTTCCTCTGAACTCGCCGACCTGACCCGCCTCGGAAAATGGATCTTCAGGGTATAGGTAGACCCTTCCAGGAACATACCGCCTTCCAGGCTGTCGAGCCGCTGCCGGTGAAGCACCGAGTCGGTGATGACCGACCTGCGCGAAAAGGTCCCCGAGTCGAAGCGGTAGGCAAGCGAAGTGCTTTCGCCGAATTCCGGAGTTCCCTTCTGGCCGGCCTCTTCGTTATCCATCAGCCCGGTTTTCTGCAGGGCGTTGAAGGTATCTTCCACCTCCCCGATGTTCTGGAAGTCGCGCGACAGATTGAAAAACATCTCCCGGCTGGCCGGGTCAGATTTCATGTGCATCCGATAGGGCTCCAGCATGCGCAGCCGTTCCTGTTCGGCAACCGGCAGGGTGGCGATACTGTCTTTATTCTCCCGCAGGATGTCCGCGAAATAGACCACCGAATCCATGGCACTTTCTTCCATGGCAAGGGAATCTCCGGTCAACGACATCAGTTCAGATCCGTCAAAATTCAGGGAAATGCTGCCCGAGCCGTTGTCGTTCAGGTAAATTTCTTCGGTGAAATGGCAGGAAGCCAGGAGGCCTGCCAGCCACAGGACTCCCCATATTCGGTTGGTTTTCAAAAGCGATCAATTAGGGTTATTCAAAATGATCAGGGCAGCAATAACGCCGGGCACCCAACCACACAGGGTTAAAAGTAGGACAATCAGGAAAGACCCGCAACCTTTGCCGATAACGGCCAGCGGGGGAAAAATGATGGCGAGCAGTACACGCAACAGGCTCATGGCTCCGGAGTTTAAAGGGTGTTGTTCCATACGTCGCCAAAATGGTATATTCGTTACAGGGAACACCTTGTTCCATGCCTTGCGGCTGCATTGGTCAGTTTCCCCGTACTGTCTATATTTGCAGGGCTAAATCGACCCGCGCATGCAATTGTCTGAACAGGAAATTATCCGAAGGGAGAAACTCAAGCAACTCAGGGAGCTGGGAGTAGATCCGTATCCCGCCGCGCGCTACCCGGTAGATACCCTTTCTTCCGACATCCGTGCGCATTTCGAAACAGGCCGGAAAGTGGTCCTGGCAGGGCGCCTTATGGCGCGGCGCATCCAGGGGAAGGCCTCTTTCGCCGAGCTGCAGGACAGCACGGGCCGCATCCAGCTCTACTTCAACCGGGACGAGGTTTGCCCCGGCGAAGACAAGACCCTCTACAACGAGGTGTACAAGAAATTGCTCGACATCGGCGATTTCATCGGGGTGGAGGGCGAGCTTTTCACCACCCAGGTAGGCGAGAAATCCGTTCTGGTCAGGGGTTTTACGCTGCTATGCAAGACCCTCAGGCCCCTGCCCCTGCCGAAGACCGATTCGGAAGGGCACGTTTTCGACGAATTCAACGACCCGGAACAGCGCTACCGCATGCGGTATGTAGACCTGGTAGTGAACCCGCAGGTGCGCGAAACCTTTGTGAAGCGGACCCGGATTACCAACAGCATCCGCAAATTCTTCAACCAGAAGGGGTACCTGGAAGTGGAGACCCCCATTTTGCAGCCTATTCCCGGTGGGGCGGCTGCGCGGCCCTTCGTAACCCACCACAATGCGCTCAATATGCCGTTGTACCTGCGCATCGCCAATGAACTCTACCTGAAGCGCCTGATCGTCGGGGGCTTCGACGGGGTCTACGAGTTCTCCAAGGATTTTCGCAACGAAGGCATGGACCGCACCCACAACCCCGAATTCACGGTAATGGAGCTGTACGTGGCCTACAAGGACTACTTCTGGATGATGGAGACCACCGAATCCCTGCTGGAACAAGTGGCCCTGGAAGCCAACGGCAGCACCGGGGTTCAGGTGAGCGGCCAGACCATCGATTTTAAGGCGCCCTATCCCCGCGTACCCATCCTGGAAGCGATCCGGGTACACACGGGCCACGACGTGGCAGGCATGGACGAGGCCGCCCTGCGGGAAGTGGCCGGCAAGCTCAATCTGGAAGTAGACCAGAGCATGGGGGTGGGTAAGCTCATCGACGAGATCTTCGGGGAATGCTGCGAGCACCATTACATACAGCCCACCTTCATTATCGACTACCCTGTGGAAATGAGCCCGCTGACCAAGGCACACCGCAGCGAACCCGGCCTCACTGAGCGCTTCGAGCTGCTGGTGAACGGCAAGGAGATCGCCAATGCCTACTCGGAGCTGAACGACCCCATCGTCCAGCGCGAGCGTTTCGAGGAACAATTGCGCCTTTCGGAAAAAGGGGACGACGAGGCCATGTTCATCGACCAGGACTTCCTGAGGGCTCTCGAATTTGGCATGCCGCCCACCTCCGGCATCGGAATTGGCGTGGACCGGCTGGTGATGCTGCTCACCGACAACGCCTCCATCCAGGAGGTGCTCTTCTTCCCGCAGATGAAGCCCGAGAAGAAGCCGGTGGCGCTTAACGAGGAAGAAAAGATTGTAATGGACCTGCTCGGCCCGGCCGGCGAAATGGATCTGCCCACCCTGAAGGAAAAAGCAGGGCTCAGCAACAAGAAATGGGACCAGGCCACCAAGTCGCTCGGCAAGAAAGGGCTTTTCCAGGTCGAGAAAACCGAGGCGGGCCTCGTGGCCCGGGTCAGGGGCTAGGACCCCTTTCCGGGTCTGGGTTAAAAAGCCCTCCCGGGAATCGGGCCGGCATAGCCGCTTTGCCAAAAAAAGCATAGATTAGGCGGCCGTAAACCCTTCTTCCATGGATCGCTTCAAGCGTTTCGGCCTGCTGGCCGGCCCCCTGTTGTTCCTGATTTTGTTGAACCTGCCCGGCACCCTGGTATCAGAGGCCGGCGACAAGGTGCTGGCCGTCGGGGCCTGGATGATCGTCTGGTGGATCTCGGAGGCGGTTTCCATCTCGGTAACGGCCCTGCTGCCCCTGCTTATTTTCCCGCTGCTGGGCATTATGGACCTCGAGGATGTGGGGGCCAATTACGGCAGCCCCATCATCTTCCTGTTCTTCGGCGGATTTGTGCTGGCCCTGGCCCTGGAAAAGGTGAACCTCCACCGGCGCATCGCCCTGAACATCATACAACAGACCGGTACCGGCCCGGAACGGGTCATTCTCGGCTTTATGATCGCCACGGGGGCCCTGAGCATGTGGATCAGCAATACGGCCAGCACGGTGCTGATGCTGCCCATAGCCCTCTCTGTGATCCGCTTGCTGGCCAGGGACGAAGACGGGTTTACCGCCAGGGACCGCAACTTTGCCCTGAGCGTAATGTTGGGGATCGCCTTCTCGGCCAATGCCGGCGGCATCGCCACGGTAATCGGCACCCCGCCCAATTCCGTTCTCATCGGCCTGCTGGAAAACGAATACGACATAGAAATCTCCTTCCTGAAGTGGATGACCCTCGGCCTTCCCGTATCGGTGCTCCTGATCGCCGTTTCGTACTGGGTGCTGGTCAAATGGATGTTCCCCTGCAAAGATTTGCAATTCGGGGCTTCCAAAGACGTAATCCGGACAGAGCTCCAAAAGCTCGGGCCGGCCAGCGGAAGGGAAAAGATGGTCCTGGTGATTTTTGGGATCACCGTGTTTTTATGGATTTTCCGAACCCTGATCAACAAGTTTGTCCCGGGCCTTGGGCTGAGTGATACGGGCATCAGCATGCTGGGGGCCCTGGCCCTTTTCGTTGTTCCCTACAATCTCAAAAAGGCGGATTTCATACTGGAATGGCGCGACACCTCGCGCCTGGCCTGGGGAATCCTGATGCTTTTCGGGGGCGGTTTGGCCCTGGCCCGCGGCATGTCGTCCAGCGGGCTGGTCGACCTGGTTTCCGGGGCCATCGCCAACAGCGAGATCGGGGTACTGCTCACGGCCACCCTGCTCATCGCCCTGATGCTCTTTATGACCGAACTGATGAGCAACGTGGCCCTGGTGGCCGTGCTGGCCCCGGTGGTGGCCGGTATTGCCATGGGGCTCAACATTCCCCTGCTGCACCTGCTGATCCCCGTGACCATTGCCAGCAGCTGTGCCTTTATGCTCCCCATGGCCACGCCCCCGAATGCCATTGTTTTTGCCAGCGGCTATATCAAAGTGCACCAAATGGCCCGGGTGGGCCTGGTCCTGAACCTTATCTCGGTGGTGCTGCTGGTGCTGATCTTCCGCTTTGTGATCCCCCTGCTTTTCTAGCCCTGTAACTTTCATGCGCTGCGGGGGGCGGGGGCATCCCAGGGCCTGTAAGGGCCACAACGCAAAGCCCCTGCTTTTGCAGGGGCTTTACAGCTGACTAATTCAAATAACCGACATTGATGAGAAGAAGTGTATCGGTCCATCAGGCCCTGGTTCGGCAGGCCTTTCTGTTATTATAGACGGAGTCTGGCCGCTTTTGTTACAAAGCCGCCGGCCGATTAACATGATTTGCTTCGATCGGGGCTTTTCAGGCCGGGGGGCGGTCGCCTTTGCCCCCGATCAAATACCTGTTTCTTCGACGAACTTCACGGGCCTCCCCAAAACCCGAAGGCCGCCAAACTCAGGTTACCACATATACCGGAACTCAGACCTCAAAAAATGGGCATTTCACAACATCCGGCCGAAACGTGCCAAGCAACTGCCTAATTTAGAGATAACAAAAACCCCCAAATCATGCCTGCCTACAAACTGAAAAGCCTGCTTTACCTGATAGCGTTCGTTTTCTGTGCCTGGGTTTACCACCAGGCCGATGCCCAATCATCCGAGCCGCAAAACAAACCCGTTGCCGGGATGTCTGTACCTCAGGCCCATTCGCAGGCCGCTTCCGCCACCGGCATCTAGGCCAGAGGCGCCCTAGCTGTTAAATTCTTCTCAATTCGGCATTGGCGGTTAAACCCTGTCGCGCCTGGCGATTCTAAAGGGTGTAGTAATCCCAAAAACCGAAAGGAATGAAAACATGGATGCTGGCCTGCCTTTTGCTTGCAGGCCTGAGCGTTGCCGCGCAACACATGCCCCGGAAGGGCCATGGCCGGCAGCACATGCAGGAGCTCCCGGCCGATGAATTGGCCGTTCTGCAGAGCAAACAGATGACCCTGGCCCTGGACCTTTCAGCAGCCCAGGAACAACAACTCCGGCAATTGCTGCCCGGCCGAATAGAAGCGCGCCGCGCCATGCGCGAGGCCTACCGGAAAGACACCACCGGCATGGCCGATCCGCACCAACGCTATCAGCGGATGATCGAACGACTGGACAGCGAGATCGCCTTCAGGCGCGAACTCAAAAAAATACTGGGCGAGGCGCCATACGAACAGTGGAAACAGGCCCAGACACCCCGCAAGATGGGCCACCGGAGGGGTCGCAAGTACCACAGAGACTAGAAAACAGGGCGTCTGCCCTGTTTTTTTTTATACGATTTGGCGACGAAATGCGTTCTGAAAGAAACCTTTCGCCATGAAACAGTTGCGCCTATTCCTTGTTTGGACCCTCTTTCTGGCCCATGCTCCAATGGCATTGGGTCAGCAAACCGCGGAAAATGGCGATGCCGGGGAGTCGGATCCTCTGATCCTCGCCGAATCGGGAGATGGCAGCAATCGGGCCCCCAGTTCCCTGAACCGCAGCACAGACCTGGTGGCCACCGATGTCATCGAGGACCAGGCCGAATACGCCAGCAATCAATTCGCGGAATACTTCGATATAGTCGATGCCAAAGACCGGGATCAGCTTCTGAAAGCCTGTCGGAAATACTACCGGGCCAAGGAGCTGCTCGAGGCCCAGTTTTCCGATAAGGACAGCGAACTATACCAAAAAAAAGCGGAGATCCTGGAACGCGAATACAGCCGGGAACTGCGCCAGGTGCTGCCGGAATCCTAACCCGTCATCCCCTTGAAAACAGCCGCCGCTACTTCTACGGTCCTGTCCAAATCGGCGTAACTCAGCGCATCGTTCAGGAAATAGCTCTCAAAGGCGCTGGGGGGCAGGTAAACCCCCTGCTCCAGCATCCCGTGGAAATACTTCTTGAAATGGGGGTTGTTCCCCAGGGCCGCCGTTTCAAAATCGCGGACCGGCGTATCGGTGAAATGCACGGAGATCATCGAGCCGAAGCGGTTGATCTGGTAGGGAAGCCCGGCCTGTTCGAGGGCGGCTTCCAGGCCTTTGTGCAGGTAGGCGGTTTTGTCGGAAAGCCGGGCAAAAACATCCGGGTCGCTTTCAATCTGGCGTAGCATGGCCAGGCCGGCACTCATGGCCAGGGGGTTCCCGCTAAGCGTACCGGCCTGGTAGACCGGTCCTTCCGGCGCCAGGTGGGCCATGATTTCTGCCGAGGCGGCAAACGCCCCCACAGGCAGGCCGCCGCCGATGACCTTGCCAAAAGCGACCAGGTCGGCCGCAATCCCCAGCGCTTCCTGGGCCCCGCCGCGGGCCAGCCTGAAACCCGTCATCACCTCGTCGAAGAGCAGCAGAATTCCCTCGGCGGTACAGAGTTCGCGCAAGCCGGAAAGAAATCCTTCTGCGGGCGGAATGCAACCCATATTGCCGGCAACCGGTTCCAGGATTATCGCGGCAATCTGCCCCGGATTGGCATCGATTAGCCTGCGCACGCTGTCCAGGTCGTTGTAGGCAGCCAGCAGGGTATCCTGTGCCGTGCCCTGGGTTACCCCGGGGCTGTTGGGGCTGCCAAAGGTAACTGCACCGCTCCCGGCCTGTATCAGGAAAGCGTCGGCATGGCCGTGGTAACACCCGGCGAACTTGACGATCTTTTCGCGGCCCGTGTAACCGCGGGCCAGCCTGATGGCACTCATGCAGGCCTCGGTGCCGCTGTTGACGAACCGGATCTTGTCGATGTTGGGAACCATCGATACCGCCAGTTCCGCCAATTCGGTCTCAAGGGCCGTCGGCATGCCGAACGAAGTGCCTTTCCGTGCCTGCGACACAACCGCTTCCAGTACAGGTGCAAAGGCGTGCCCGAAGAGCAATGGGCCCCAGGAGGCAATGTAGTCGATGTAGCTGTGTCCGTCTTCGTCGGTGAAATAGGCGCCGGCAGCTTCTTTTACGAAGACCGGGGTGCCTCCCACGGCCTTGAACGCCCGCACCGGCGAGTTCACCCCGCCCGGGAGCACCCGGCAGGCTTCCCGGAAAAGGGCACTGCTTCTTTCGTATCGCATTTTATTTGTTTGGATTTTCGGATCGTACTTTCAGGAGCTGGCCAATGGAGATCGAAGTGCTTTCGAGCCGGTTGAGCCGCATGAGCTCCTCCACGCTTATCTGATACCGGCGCGAAATGCCATACAGCGTATCGCCGGCCTTCACCTGATGGATTTCATAAGCTTCCCCGGCGGGCATGGCCATCTCGGCAACTGCGGGCGCTGCATCGCCCAGCACCTCGGTATCGAGGCGGTATAGACCGTATCGCTCGATGAGCTCTATAAGTTTGCCAGGATATCTGCGGTCGGTCGCATACCCCGCTTCCTTGAGGCCGTGGGCCCAGCCGCGGTAATCGTTTTGACGCAGTTCGAAGAGGGAGGCGTAGCGGGCCCGTGAGGACAGGAATACGCTGTGGTCGCGATATGAATACATGGGGTGGCTGTACTTGCGGAAGCACTCGCCTTTTTCGTCGTCGTCGTGGTGGGCATAATCGCCTTCCCAGCCAGTATGGCATTTGATGCCAAAATGGTTGTTGGTTTTGCGCGTGAGCTCTCCCTGGCCGAAGCCGCTTTCCAACAGTCCCTGGGCAAGGGTAATGGAGGCGGGAATGCCATAGGCCTTCATTTCGTTCTGGGCGATTTCCCCGAAGGTGGCGATATATTCT
Organism: Robiginitalea sp.; assembly: GCA_035471525.1. Lineage (GTDB taxonomy): Bacteria > Bacteroidota > Bacteroidia > Flavobacteriales > Flavobacteriaceae > Robiginitalea. The sequence goes on along the minus strand of DATIPV010000385.1, from coordinate 3,014 downwards.
TCAGGGGAATGGATCGGAAAATAGCGAAACTGGCCCGTATCTTCGGGCAGTCCGGCATGGGTGTCGTTTTCTGCTCCGGCCGAATGCGCACGCGATGCCTGCCGCCCTTTGTCGAGCGAGGCCCGGCGTTTGCTTCCGCAGCCGGCCAGCACCAGGCATGCCAGAGAGGCGAATAGCAACGTCTTTCTCATAGTTGCAACAAAGGTAAGTTCTTTTTCCGCAACTGCAGATTCATGCCCCTGATTCCCTGCAATCCGCCGGTGTGGATGGCCAGGACGGAACTGCCCGGGGCAATCCGGCCGCTGCGCACATCTTCCAGAATGGCGTACATCATTTTGCCGGTGTACACCGGATCGAGCGGAATGCCAGTCTGCTCCAGGAACCCGTTGATAAAGGCCACGAGCCGGGCCGGGACCTTGGCGTATCCGCCCAGGTGGGAATGCTCAGACAGCGCCCAGTTTTCCCCGGGGATAAAGCGGGCCAGTTGCGAACCGAGCCCGGCAGCCTTCAGGGCCGGGTAGCCCAAAACCCGCTGCCGGGGTTCCGACGCCCGCACCAGGCCTGCCAGGGTGCCGCCCGTTCCCACCGGGCAGCAGAGCAGGTCGAAGGCCTGGTCGCCGGGTTGCAGGATTTCTGCGCAACCCCTGATGGCAAGCTCGTTGGTCCCGCCCTCGGGCAGGAGGTAGGCAGGGCCGTACCGTTCCAGACAGGTTTTCTGGAAGTGGGGCTCCCCGCGCAGGGCGTAATCGGCCCGGCTCAGGAAAACCAGCTGCATGCCTGCCCGGCTGGCGTCTTCGAGGGTGGGATTAAGCGGCCGGCCCGGCAATTCGTCCCCCCTGATAAGTCCCAGGGTCTCAAAACCGTACAGGCGGCCGGCGGCAGCTGTGGCGTGGATGTGGTTGGAATAGGCCCCGCCAAACGTGACCAGCTTCCGGTACCCCAATCTGCGGGCTTCCTCCAGGTTGTACTTGAGTTTTCGGTATTTGTTGCCCGAGAGCTGCGGAAACAGCAGGTCTTCCCTGCGGAGGCAGAGGCCCACTCCCTGCTCCCGGAGCAGGGGCAGGTTCAGGGTATCGGTCCGGGCTTGCTCTGGCTGCGGCCTCACGGGTACAGGTAACGGAGGAAGCGGAACAGCGGGCGGCGGCCCAGGTAATCGAGCTCGCGCTCGCGGGCATAGGCCTCCCGTTCAAAGCTGATGTTCTGGTAGGCTTTGTAAAAATCCCGGTACGCCAGGCTTCGCACCAGCCATTCGCACAGGTACCACAGGTAGAAAAAAACCAGGAGTAACTCGGCCTGCTGCCGCAGGTGGATGCGTTCGTGGTTGATGAGAATGGCATCGGCGCGCAGGGATGGGTGCCGCAGGAAGATGAAGGGCCAGAGGGAAAGCCCCACGTAGTTCCTGTAGAAAAAATGTCTGAATACCAGGATCATCCCTGCATAAAACGTGTCTCCGCAAATATATTGTTTTTCGGTGCATCCTTTTCGACCGGCGGCATCCGATTCCGGGCCGGGCCCTGCAACGGCCTCTTTTGTATCTTTGCCAGGCTTCCGCAAAGGGGAGCCTCGTGTACCTGCCATGGAAGAAACCCCACCTCTGGATGCCGAAGATTTTTACTGGAGCCCCGAAGGCTACCGCGTCTTTACGGAGCATTACCTCCTGAAGCGCGGGTATTGCTGCCAGAGCGGGTGCAGGCACTGTCCCTATGGTTTTGATGTTAAAACCGGTCTAAAAACGTAGGGTATACGGCATGATTTTTGTTATCTTAATAGAAAATTGCTGCTAAATCGATTCCCTATGAAATCCTACCTCCCCATTGCCCTGCTGCTGGCCGGTTTCGGCATGCTTGTGAGTTGCTCGACCGTTAAAGTAATCGCCGATTACGACCGAGGCACCGACTTTGCCCAGTACAAATCGTACGCCTTTTACAAAACGGGCATAGACAGGGCCCAGATATCCGATCTGGACAAAAAACGCATTCTGCGGGCCATAGAAGCTGAGATGGATGCCCGGGGCTACGTGAAATCTGAAACCCCTGACCTGCTGGTGAGCATTTTCACCACCGAGAAAGAGCGGATAGACGTCTACAACAATATCGGCTGGGGCTACGGCTGGGGCTGGGGCTACTACAACCCCTGGTACTGGGGCGGCGGCTGGTACGGCCCCACCGTGACTTCCAGCACGGAGGGCTCCCTCTATATTGACCTGATCGACTCCCGCCGCAAGGAACTGGTCTGGCAGGGCAAGGGCACAGGCGTATTGGGCAGCTCCGGCAATATTGAGAAAAAGGAGGCCCGCATACGCGAGTTCGTATCGAGCATCCTTTCCAAATACCCGCCCGGGGCAACAGCCAAGAACTGAACCGACGCCGGTAGCCGGCTGCGCCGGCATATGCCGTAACCCACTGGCCGGTCGCCCTGAAATGCGTATCTTTAAGCGTCTCAGTGCGTGGTTATGAATTACGAAAGCAACCCCATCCTCGATCGGCTGCCCAAACACCTCAGGCAGTATATCAAACCCCAGAATTACGGGGATTACTCCCCCATTGACCAGGCCGTCTGGAGGTATGTGATGCGCAAAAATGTGGACTACCTGAGCCGGGTGGCCCACAAATCGTACACAGAAGGGCTTAAGAAAACCGGGATTTCCATTGACCGCATCCCAAACATGTACGGGATGAACCGCATCCTCAAGGAGATCGGTTGGGCCGCCGTGGCGGTTGACGGCTTTATCCCCCCGGCTGCCTTTATGGAATTCCAGGCCTACAACGTGCTGGTGATCGCCTCCGACATCAGGCAGCTCGACCATATCGAATACACCCCGGCTCCCGACATCATCCACGAAGGGGCCGGCCACGCCCCCATCATCGCCAACCCCGAGTACGCCGAATACCTGCGGCGCTTTGGAGAGATCGGGTGCAAGGCCATTTCAAGCGGCAAGGACTACGAGCTGTACGAAGCCGTCAGGCACCTTTCCATCATCAAGGAAGCCCCGGGCACCTCCCCGGAGGCAATCG
>DATIPV010000384.1:0-1856 GCA_035471525.1 Robiginitalea sp. | reverse complement strand
CTTGCCTTCAGAGAAATGGCCTGTATCAGAGAACCCTTCCAAACCACCTGGTCCGGGGTGGCCACCCACGGCAGCTGGCACCTGCCTCAGGCCCCGAAAGGGGTGGCCCTGCTCATCCACGGGTTCGGGGAACACAGCGGGCGGTACGAAGATTCGGTGATCCCATTCCTCTGCCGTCGGGAATGGGCGGTTCTGACTTTTGACCTGGTCGGGCATGGCCTTTCCGGCGGCAAACGGGGCGATTGCGCCGGATACCCGCAGCTTCTGGAACTGGTCGGAGCGGGGTGGAAAAAAGCCCGCGATCGCTTTCCGGGTTTGCCCGCCCTGCTCTATGGCCACAGCATGGGAGGCAACCTGGCCATTAATTTTGTGCTCCGCGGGCTGGGCCGGCCCGATGCCCTGGTGGCGAGCAGTCCCTACCTGCGCCTGGCGTTCAGGCCACCCGCCTGGAAATGGTGGGCCGGTCGCCTTATGCTGCGCCTCTATCCCGGCATTACCCTGCCCGCAGGGCTCGACCCCGCCGGTATTTCGCGCGATCCGCGCGAAGTGGAAGCCTACCGGAGCGATCCGCTGGTACACGACCGGGTGAGCCCCCGGTATTCCTTTCCCATCCTGGAGGCAGGGCAATGGGCCCTGGAGCACGCCCGTTCGTTAGCCATACCGACCTTTGTGGCCCACGGCACGGCCGACCCCATTATAGACCCCGAGGGGAGCCGGCTGCTGTGCGCGCATGCCCCGGCCTGCACCCCGTACTGGCAGGAGGGAGCCTATCACGAGCTGCACCACGAGAAAGGGCGGCAGCAGTTCTTTGAGTCCCTGGGAAGGTGGCTTGGCGAGCGTTAACCGGGGCAGGCCCGGGCGATGGCGGCCCAACCAAAAATGTAGCTACCTTTGCCGTATGCTGGCCGAATTCGAGGAACATGTAAAAGAATGCTTTCCGGAACTGCTCCGCCAACGCCTGCTTCTGGCGTGCAGCGCCGGGATAGACAGCACCGTGCTGGCCCATATATTTGCCTCCCTGCAGCTCGATTTCCGGCTCGCCCATGCCAACTTCAATCTCCGCGGGGCTGAAAGCCGGGCCGATCGCGAATTTGTGGAGGAACTCGCCCGTAAACTTAAGGTTAAATGTTACGTAAAAAACTTTGATACAAAAAGTTACGTAGACAAAAATAAAGTATCAGTTCAAATGGCGGCCCGGGAGTTGCGCTATGGCTGGTTCCGGGAATTGCTCGCCTCAGGGGAGGCCGACCTGCTGGTTACGGCCCACCACGCAGACGATGTGCTGGAGACTTTTCTGATAAACCTGAGCCGGGGTACCGGGTTGGACGGTCTGAGCGGGATCCCGGCTCGCTCCGGCGCCATTCGCAGGCCCTTGCTCCCTTTCGGCCGCGAGCAACTGGCCGCTTTTGCGCAAGATCGCTGCCTGGCGTGGCGGGAAGACCGCACCAATGCCGAATGGGAATATTTGCGGAACCGCTTCCGCCACGGGGTGGTTCCGGCACTCAAGGAAGCCTGCCCCGACATACTCGAACGGCTCGGCCGTACCCAGGAGAACCTTCGCGAGAGCCGCGACCTGATAGACCGGTACATAAGTGCCATCAGAAGTGAGGTGAGCCGGGACGAAGGTGATATAATCCGGTTCGACGCCGCGGCCCTGCGGGAATTGAAGCCCCTCAAAGCACATTTGTTCGAGCTGTTTCGTGCCTATGGCTTCACCGACTGGCGAGCCGTGGCAGCCCTGCTCGAGGGCGAAACGGGGCGCGAAGTCCTGTCTGCCACCCACCGCCTGCTGTGCGACCGGGGCAGCCTCCTGCTAAAGCCGGTAGAGCCCCTCGAAATGGACAGGTATCAGGTAC
>DATIPV010000383.1:0-6023 GCA_035471525.1 Robiginitalea sp. | reverse complement strand
TTAAGGCCTTCCTGGAGCGGGAATTCGCCGACTACGCAAGCCAGAGCCCGTACGAGGAGATCAAGTCTCCCTTTAGGCCGAACAAGACTGCCAACGAGAAGATAATGACCCCCGACAAGCAGAATGCCTTTACCTTTGGTGTGCAGGGCGTTCAGATCAGTGAGTATGCGGAAGATTATCCGGCACTGGAGATCGCAACCACCATCCTGGGAGGCGGAATCCTGAATTCGCGCATCACCGAACGCCTGCGGCAAAAAGACGGGGTGAGCTACGGGGCCGGGGGCAACCTGCAGGCCGACCCGGATAAGGACGACCAGAATTCTCAGATCTTTGTGTACGCCATCTACAATCCGGGCAACCTGGAGAAGGTACAGCTCGGCTTCCGGGAGGAGATCCAGCGCTTTATAGACGAAGGGGTTACCGAAGAGGAAGTGAAAAACGCCGTCAATGGCTGGGTTCAGGGGCAGAATGTGTCCCGGGCCAAGGACAACGAGCTTTCGAGCCTCATCAATAACAACCTGTACTACAACCGCGATATGAGCTACCACAAACAGATGGAAGAGCGTGTTTCGAAGCTCACCGTGGCCGAGGTGAACGCCGCCATCCGGAAGTACGTGAAGCCCTTCGACCGGTGGACCGTGGTGAGTGCAGGCGATTATAAGGAGACCCCTGCGCCCTCAGGCCAGGAGTAAATTCCCGACGAACAAAAAAGGCCTCCGGTTCCGGGGGCCTTTCTCATTGGCCTCTCCGGGAGATAAGATGCGCAAGGGCCTTTAGGAGGAAGGGAAGCAGGGTAATGATGATGAGCCCCAGAAAGATCAGTCCGTAATTTTCCCTCACCCAGGGCACCTCTCCCAGCAGGTTGCCGGCCAGTGCAAAAGACATCACCCACGCGATGGCGCCAATCACGCTAAGCCTGAAAAAGGTGCGGTACGGCATGGCGACCATCCCGGCCACAAAAGGCAGATAGGTTCGTAAAATGGGAAAAAAGCGGCCTATAATGACCGCTTTTTCTCCGTATTTGTCCATGAACTCATGGGCTTGTCCGTAATAGTTGGCCACCATGCGGTTTTGCCGGGTAAGCACCCATTTTCCAAAGCGGAGGCCCAGCCCGTAATTGGTGAGGTTCCCCAAAACGGCCGCGGCGATGAGCAGGATAATGATCAGAACGATGTTTAGCGGGGTGGCGGCAGACACTACGCCCACCGAAAACAATAACCCGTCGCCCGGCAAAAAGGGAAAGGTAATAAAGGCCGATTCGCAATAGATGATCAGGAAAATGACCAGGTAGGCAACGATCAGGTTGGCGGCGATCAGGCCGTTCAGATAGTCGTCTGTATGGGTGATCAGCTCCAGCAGGTCCATAGGTCCTGTTCATTTTTGTGGCGCGGCTCCGGCAATCCCTCGCGGCACAGCGATACAGCCGCTTGTCCGAATGGCGCCAAGGTAGCTGATTCGCTCTAATTTCGGAAGGAATCCGGGTTAAATAGCAGGCCCCGGATAGGGATCCGGGTCGATTGGTGGCCGGATCTTTCCGGGGGCCGCCCCGCGAGAGCCGCGGAAATCTGCCGGTTGTGTTAATTCGTCACTCCTTTTTGTAACTTGGCCCAAACCGTCCGAATATGAAATATTCCGTGAAACTCCTGTTCTTTGTATCGCTGTGCCTGGGCACGGCCCAAACCGCCACCTCCCAAAACGGCCCTGTCTTTGAAGACGGTCAGGCCCAGGTAGTGCCGGCCTTCTCCGACCCCTCCCAATGGCTCCGCCACGACCTGTGGGTCGAAACCTCCTTCGACACGGACGGGGACGGCCTGCCCGACCGGATGCACGTAGACGTGACCCGGCCCTACCAGACCGAGACCGAAGGCCTCAAGCTGCCTGTTATCTATGTCTCAAGCCCCTACTTCGCCGGCACGGCCGACTTTGTGGATGGCTTGTTCTGGGATGTGAAACAAGAACTGGGCGAGCCCGGCAAACCGAGAGTGCATCCAGAAGTCGTGCGCCGGGGCGAACGCCCCGTAATATCGGATTCGCACATTGAGACCTGGGTGCCCCGGGGCTATATCGTGGTGCATTCGTCCTCCCCCGGCACCGGCCTTTCCGACGGGGCCCCCACTGTGGGCGGCGACAATGAGTCCCTGGCCCCGAAGGCCGTGATCGACTGGCTCTGCGGCCGGGCCAAAGGCTATACAGAGCGCCGGGGGTCCGAAGAAGTGAAGGCCTTCTGGTCGACCGGGAAGGTGGGCATGACGGGCACCTCCTACAACGGCACCCTGCCCCTGGCAGCGGCCACCACCGGAGTGGAAGGGCTCGAGGCCATCATCCCCATCGCCCCCAACACCTCCTACTACCACTACTACCGTTCCAACGGGCTGGTTCGCTCGCCCGGAGGCTACCTGGGGGAGGATATAGACGTGCTCTACGACTTTATCCACAGCGGGGACGAGGCGAAACGGGCCGGCAACAACGCCCGGGTGCGGGACGAAGAAATGGCCCGCGGCATGGACCGGATTACAGGCGATTACAATGACTTCTGGGCCGGGCGCGATTACCAACACGACATGGGGCCCATGAAGGCGGCCCTTTTTATGTCGCACGGGTTCAACGACTGGAACGTAATGCCCGATCACAGTTACCGCATCTACAAGGCCGCCCGGGAAAAAGGCCTGCCCCATCAGATCTACTACCACCAGAACGGGCATGGCGGCCCCCCGCCCCTGTGGATGATGAACCAGTGGTTCACTCATTACCTGCACGGGGTGGAAAACGGGGTGGAAAACAACCCCAAAGCCTGGATCGTACGGGAGCGCGACGACCCTGAGAATCCGACCCCGTACCCGGATTACCCGAACCCCGATGCCGCACCCGTAACGCTTTACCCGGGGCCCGGGGCTCCCGGCCACGGCTCCTTGCAGCATCAGAAGCCGACCGTTTCAGGGCAGGAAACCCTAACCGACAACTATTCCTTTTCGGGAGAATCGCTGGCACGGGCCGAATTCACGGAACACAGGCTGCTGTACCTGAGCCCGACCCTGCAGGAAGACCTGCATATTTCAGGGGTGCCGAACCTAAAGGTTAGGCTGGCCAGCAGCAAGCCGGCCGCCAACCTCTCGGTCTGGCTCGTTGCCCTCCCCTGGGAAGAGGGGCGCGGTACCCTGATCACCGACAACATCATTACCCGGGGATGGGCCGACCCCCAGAACCAGCACTCGCTCACGGAAAGCCAACCCCTGGTGCCGGGCACTTTTTACGACCTGACCTTCGAGCTGATTCCGGACGACCAGGTCATCGCCCGGGGCCAGCAAATCGGGCTGATGATCTTTTCAAGCGACCGCGACTTTACGCTCTGGCCGGCACCTGGAACCCAACTAACGATAGACCTGGAAGGAACGTCCCTGACCCTGCCGGTAGTGGGTGGCCCCGCCGCCTGGAAGCAGGCTGTTGCAGGCGACACCAAATAACCCGGGAAAGGAATCTGCCCGGTAAAAGGGCGCGGCCTTCCTGCTTACAATTCCACCTCAGCCTGCTGCCGGATGTCCCGCGACGAAACCCCGGCGCCCAGGCGATACGTGCCGGGCTCCAGCACCCAGCGCGAGGCCTGCTCGTCCCAGTACCGCAGGTCGGCTGTGTCGATCTGGAAACTCAGGGTTTGCGCCTCGCCGGGTATCAGGCTGCGCGTCTTGCCAAAGGCCTTGAGCTCCTGCACTGGCCGGTCAACCTGCGAACCGGGCTTGGAAACGTAAACCTGCACCACTTCCTTGCCCGGGGTGCTGCCCGTATTCCGGACCCGCACGCTCACCCGCAGCAGGCCGTCCTCCTGCTGGGTCTGCAGGGAATCCAGCTCAAAGGTGGTGTAGGAAAGTCCGTATCCGAACGGATAGGACACAGCCTTCCCGGCCTTGTCGAAATGCCGGTAGCCCACGTATATCCCTTCCTCGTATACGGTGAAATCTTCGTTGCGCACTTTTTCTGCCTCGGGCTTCACCCGGCGGGCCGAAAGCATATCCCTTATCTCCATAGGTTTTCCGTTAAGGGGGAAATTGGCATGGGAGGCGTGGTCGTTCAGGTTCACCGGAAAGGTCATCGGCAGCTTCCCGCTCGGGTTCACGTTCCCGCTCAAAATATCGGCCACGGAGTTGCCCCCTTCCTGCCCGCCCTGCCAGGCCAGCAGAATGGCATCGGGAAGGTCTTTCCAGGATGCGGTTTCGATTACCCCGCCCACATTCAGCACCACCACCACCGGTTTGCCTGCGTCGTGGAAGGCCTGGCATGCGCCCCCGATAAGGTCGCGCTCTTCCCGGGAAAGCTGAAAGTCGTTCGTTTCCACCCGGTCGCCCCCTTCCCCGCTGTTCCGGCCGATGGTAATAACAGCTGCATCGCTGCCGGCGGCAAATTCCCGGAGCTGCGCCTCGGTATAGGCAAGTTCAGGAGGGTCGTAGGGCTCGAACATGGCCTGAAAGCCTTCAGGCTTGATAAACTCCTTGGGGTGAGCCTCCTTGTGCATATCAAACGCATTTTTGGCCGCTTCGTGGACGGTGAAGCTACCCGCCCCGAGCCCGCCTTCCCGGTCCAGGCCGGTGTTGCGGATCCCTTCTTCCAGGGAAATGGTATAGGCCTCATTTACGTCGCCCGAGCCGGTTCCCCCGGCTATGAATTCGTAGGAGGTAACCCCCAGCAGGGCGACCCGGCTGGCAGGCGCCAGGGGCAGTGCGCCTTCATTCCTGAGCAGCACCATGCCTTCGGCGGCAGAGCGCCGGGTAACGGCGGCATGGGCCTCCAGGTCGGGATTGTTGCCAATCGGGTAATCCTGCATCTTTTTCGACCCCAGGATCAATCTCAGGATGCGCCGCACCGAGGTGTCGATGGCCTCCTGGGGGAGCTCTCCCCTTTCCTGGGCTTCGAGCAGGGCGTTCCACTGGATTCGGGTGCCGGGCTCCAGCAGGTCGTTGCCCGCCCGTATCATGGCCGCGGCATCGTTCCCGCCAAACCAGTCAGACATCACCAGCCCCTGGAAACCCCATTCCTCCCTCAGGATGCCGGTCAGCAATTCGGGGCTTTCCGAGGTGTAGGTGCCGTTTACGCGGTTGTAGGACGACATGATGGTCCAGGGCTGGGATTCCCGCACGATAATTTCAAAACCTTTCAGGTAAATCTCCCGCAGGGCACGCTCTGAAACGATTGCGTCGTTGTTGTTCCGGTTGGTCTCCTGGTTGTTGGCCACAAAGTGCTTTACCGAGGTGCCCACCCCGTTCGATTCGATCCCGTTTACCATGGAGGCGCCGATGTACCCGGTAAGCACCGGGTCTTCGGAGTAGTATTCGAAATTCCTTCCGCAGAAGGGGTGCCGCTGGATGTTGGCCCCGGGCCCCAGTATTACGTCGAGGCCGTATTCCAGGGCCTCATTGCCCATGGCCGAACCCACCTCGCCGACCAGCTCGGTGTTCCAGGTGGAGGCCAGCAGGGTGCCGATCGGAAAAGCGGTGCAGTAGTAGGTGCGCTCCTCATGCTCCCGGATGGGCAATATCCGCAGCCCGGCCGGGCCGTCAGACAGATACACGGTGGGGATGCCCAGGCGGGGCGTGGGCACAATGGTGCCCACCGCACCCGGGATGCCTTCCCCGGGTTCTCCCCGGCCCATGGCGGAGGCCAGCCCGGAGCCCTTCAGCAAATGGATCTTTTCGGCCAGGGTCATCTGAGACAGCAGGTCTTCTACCCGTTCTTCCACGGGCAGGCGGCCATCTTCGTATACATCCAGCTTCCCATTGCCATTGCGGTCGGTAAACGAAAACCCATTTTCTGTAAGGACCGCCAGGGTTCGGTTCTCGCGATAATCCCCTTCAAAATCGAGGAATTTGGCGTTGAGGTACCACCAGCCCCCCAGGCCGGCCAGCAGCAGCAGCACTGCCAATGCCCCCACGATTATCAAGGTGATCTTCAGGCCTTTTTTCATGATTTCCTTAATTGTGTCGGTTTGTCACAAATATAAGCAATTCAATTGTGTCAGAACGCCACAAAAGTGTATT
>DATIPV010000382.1:0-5557 GCA_035471525.1 Robiginitalea sp. | reverse complement strand
GGTCGGAGAGCAGCAGCATGAGGTCGCCCGTCATCTGGTTCTCCAAATTCCAGAGAATGGGCTGGCGTATCAGTTTGGTAATGCCCGTGCGCTCCTCGTAATGGATGGAGTCGCATTTCCCGCTCAGGTCGGTCTTGTAGAAGCGGGCGTCGTGGAAGGCCCTGAGCACCCTGGCATCGGGCGGGCCGGTAACCATCAGGGTGTCTCCGTGCATGTAGAGGGAGTCCTGTTCCATCAGGCTCACCGAAACGGCGCGGCGGGTGGCGAAGAGCGAATCGCGGGCGCGGTGCACCTCGGCATAATGGGCCCGGATCACCCCCTTGTTGATGGTGTCGGTTACCACGATATGGTTGGTGGCCGAGGCAAACTCCGTGGCTTTGTCGAAAAAGACGCTGTCGCCCTCGATGATCCGGTTGCTGTAATGGATCTCGGTGTTCTTGATGCCGTAGCCCTGCTCGGCCGTGGTGTCGTAGAAGCCGCGTTCGCAGTACAAAGTGTAATCTTCCCCGGTAATGGTAGAGGGGCCGTACATGTAGGCATGCTTCGAAACGGTGTAATAATCGAGCCGGGTCGATTCAATGGTGTATTCCGGGTTCCTGATCAGGACCGAATCCTGGAACTGGTACTTTTTCGGGATCATATAAAAACGGCCCACCCGGCTGGTCAGGGTGTTTGCCGAATCGACGATGCGGCCGTAGTCCTGGTAAAAGGCTTCCTGCCGCTGCCGGTCGAGGTACAGGGTGTCTGTGGTGAGGGTCATGGACCGGTTGGTGAGCCGAACCGCCTCATAGGCCTTGGCGCGTTTCAGGTCGCCGTCGTATTCGACATACCCGCTGATCATAACCATGGAATCGCCCTGCTGCAAACGCACATTGCCAATGGCTTCCAGCCGGTTTTCCTTCTGGTAGAGCAGGGCGTAATCGCACCAGAGGTCGGCACCCTGGTGTTCGAACTGCACCTGCCGGGTATCCTTGCCGAAGATGGAGGCCCCGGGGCGCAGCGTTTCGTCTTTGGTAAAGGTTCCGCCGTAGACGATGGTGATCTTTTTGCCCCCCAGGCTGTCGGCCTGGGCCCGGGCATGGATCACAGGCAGGCAGCAGCAGAACAAAATCAGAATCTTTCTCAAGCCTGGGATTTTATCCAAAAGTAGCACAATTTTTGCCGCAGGGGCCACCCTTTCACACCCTTTTAGGAGGCGGGCTTGTCTCTCCGGATGGTCTGGGTGCGGTCGGGACCCACCGAGACCAGGCTGATGGGGGTCTGCAATTCAGACTCCAAAAAAGCGATGTACCGGTTCAGGTTTTCAGGCAGCTGGGATTCCTCGCTCAGGCCCGTAAGATCTTCTTTCCAGCCGGGCATTTCGGTGTAAACAGGGGTGAGGTGTTCGGCCTCGATGGTGTAGGGCAGGTGCTGGATCTGCTTTCCCTTGTAGTTGTAGGCGGTACAGACCTTGATGGCCTTAAACCCGCTCAGCACGTCGGCCTTCATCATCATCAGCCGCGTTACCCCGTTAATGCGGACGGCGTATTTTAGGGCCACCAGGTCGAGCCAGCCACAGCGGCGCGGACGGCCCGTGGTTGCGCCGAATTCGCGACCCACCCGCCCCATGGTGGCGCCGTTCTCGTCGAAGAGTTCCGTGGGGAAGGGGCCGCTGCCCACCCGGGTGGTGTAGGCCTTGAAAATCCCGAAAACATCGCGGATGGCTCCGGGGGCTATTCCCAGCCCGGTACAGGCCCCCGCGGCCGTGGTGTTGGAAGAGGTCACATAGGGATACGTGCCGAAGTCGATGTCGAGCATGGAACCCTGGGCCCCTTCGGCCAGGATCTTTTTTCCGCTTTTCAGGGCCTGGTACAGGTATTCCTCGCTGTCTATGAAGGTGAGTTTGCAGAGGTCTTCCACGGCAGCCAGGAATTCGGCTTCGAGTTCGTGCAGGTCGTACTGGATGTCTACATCGTAGAAATGGATCATAGCCTCGTGCTTGTCGGCCAGGGCCCGGTAGCGGTTCTTCCAGTCGGAGAGTTCCAGGTCGCCTACCCGCAGGCCGTTGCGGCCGGTCTTATCCATATAGGCCGGCCCGATCCCCTTAAGGGTGCTTCCGATCTTGGCCTTGCCCTTGGCTGCTTCCGAGGCGGCGTCGAGCAGCCTGTGGGTGGGCAGAATCAGGTGTGCCTTTCGCGAGATCAGCAGGCTTTTGCGGATGTCTATGGGGAAGCCTTCCAGCTTTTCGAGCTCCTTGCGGAAAATCACGGGGTCAATTACCACGCCGTTGCCCACCACGTTTATGGCCCTGGGGTGGAATATGCCTGACGGGATGGTGTGCAGCACGTGCTTGATCCCGTCGAATTCGAGCGTATGGCCCGCATTGGGCCCGCCCTGGAAGCGGGCGATTATATCGTAATCGCGGGTGAGAACGTCCACGATTTTTCCTTTTCCCTCGTCGCCCCACTGGAGGCCGAGCAGCAGATCTACAGACATCGGTCGGATTGGCTTAGTTTGCCGCTTCTTCATTACGGTTGCGCGTCCCGTAAAAATAAAGCGAGTGATTGTTGATTTTAATGTCGAAGACTTCTTCGATGGTCTTCTGGATGGATTGGATACGGGGGTCGCAAAACTCGATAACCTCTCCGGTGTCGGTCAGGATCACATGGTCGTGCTGCCGGTCGAAATAGGACTTCTCGTACTGCGCCTGGTTCTTGCCGAACTGGTGCCTGCGCACCAGCTTGCAATCCAGCAGCAATTCAATGGTATTGTACAGGGTAGCCCGGCTTACCCTGTAATTTTTGTTCTTCATCTTGATATAGAGCGATTCGATATCAAAATGGTCATCGCTGTCGTAAATCTCCTGCAGGATTGCGTAGCGTTCCGGTGTTTTCCGGTGCCCCTTATCCTCCAGGAAGGTGGTAAAGACGTTGCGGACGATTTCCTGATCTTTTGTGGCCATGCCCTCTGCTGAGTATCCAACAACAAAAATAGGGCTAAATTTAGGATTACGTAAGCCGGCAGTGCGATTTTAGGGCAGCAGTCCCCGCTCAGGCCCGGGAGACCTTGTCGATACCGTTTATTTCCTTGAGGTTGGCCATCAGTTTCTTAAGGGTGAACTTGTTTTTGACCACCACCGTAATACGCCCGCTGAAGGTCCCCCCATCGGTGCTGAAGTTGATATTCCGCATATTGACGTGCATCTCGTCGGAGATCACATTGGTGATGGCGTTGATCAGCCCCAGGTTGTCGATGCCGCTCATGTGTATATCGGCCGTAAATTCCTGCTGGCTGGAATCGATCCACTTGGCCTTGATAATGCGGTAGGCGTAATTCGACTGCAGGGAGACGGAATTCGGGCAGTTTTTCTTGTGGACCTTGATCCCCTCGTTTACGCTCACAAATCCGAAGACCTCGTCTCCAGGAATCGGGTTGCAGCATTTGGAAAGCGTGTAATTCAGGCGCTCTTCCTCATGCCCGAAGACCAGCATGTCGAATTTGGAGGTGATCTCGTCTCGGTCGATGTTTTCCGGGGCGGGCTTGCGGCGGATCTTGTTCTTGAAAAAGCTGATGAAAGCGTTGTTGTACGAGGTCGCAAAGTCTCGCAGTTCCTGGTTGTCTATGGAGCCGTTGCCCACCCGGTAAAAGAGGTCCAGGCTGGTCTGCAGCTTGAAAAAGGCCACCATTTTGTTTATCACGTCTTCGTTCAGCGTAATCTTCAGCGATTTGAGCTTCCGCCTCAGGGTCTCCCGGCCTTCCTCGGCCAGCTCTTTTTTCTCTTCTTTCAGGGAAGATCGGATCTTCGAGCGTGCCCGTCCCGTGGTGGCGTAGTCGAGCCAGTTTTGGTTGGGTTTGGCGCTGTCGGAGGTAATGATCTCCACCTGGTCGCCGCTTTTCAGAACCGTGTTCAGCGGCACCAGCTTGCCGTTCACCTTGGCCCCCCGGGTGTGCATACCCACCTCGGTATGGATGTTGAAGGCAAAGTCCAGCGGTGTGGCGCCCTTGGGCAGCGACTTGAGTTCCCCGTTCGGGGTAAAGACGAAGATCTCCTTGGAATAGAGATTCAGTTTGAATTCCTCCACGAAATCGACCGCATTGCCGTTCGAACTTTCCAGGGCTTCCTGCAGGCGGTTGAGCCATACCTCGATGCCCTGTTCCTTCTGGTCGCCATGCTTGTACTTGAAGTGGGCGGCATAGCCTTTTTCCGCAATCTCATGCATGCGTTCAGACCGTATCTGCACCTCTACCCACCGTCCTTTGGGGCCCATTACGGTAATGTGCAGTGCCTCGTAGCCGGTGCTCTTGGGCGAGGAGATCCAGTCCCGCAGCCGTACCGGGTTGGGCGTAAAGTGGTCGGTTACCACCGAGTAGATCTTCCAGGCCAGGAATTTCTCATTCTTGCGGTCCGATTTGTAGATGATGCGGATGGCAAATTTGTCGTAGATCTGGTCGAAGCCCACATGCTGGGTCTGCATCTTGCGCCGGATGGAGTGGATGGATTTCATCCGGCCCCGGATGGTGTAATGCAATCCCTCCTTATCGAGAGAATCCTTGATTACACTGGTAAAATTCGCGATGTAGCTCTTGTTATCCTCCTTGGAGTCCTCAATGCGGCTCAGGATGTCGTTGTACACCTCGGGCTCGGTGTATTTGAGGCTGAGGTCTTCCAGCTCGGTCTTAATGTTGTACATGCCGATGCGATGGGCCAGGGGGGCGTAGATATAAAGCGTTTCCGAGGCGATCTTCACCTGCTTATCCTCGGGCATGGTATCCATGGTGAGCAGGTTGTGGTAGCGGTCGGCGATTTTGATGATGATGACCCGTATGTCGTCGTGCAGGGTCAGCAGCATCTTGCGAAAATTCTCGGCCTGCTGAGAGATGTTCATGTCCTTATTCAGGTGCGCCATCTTGGTGAGCCCATCCACGATGCGGGCGATGGTCTCACCGAACATCCGCTCGATATCGTCGAGGGTGTAGGGAGTGTCTTCCACCACGTCGTGCAGCAGGGCCGAGGCGATGGAAACGGCGTCGAGGCCAATTTCGGAAGCCACGATCTTGGCCACGGCGATCGGGTGGAAAATATAGGCCTCCCCGGATTTGCGGCGCTGGTCCTTATGGGCGTCCACAGCCACGTCGAACGCCCGACGGATGAGTTTCTTGTCGTCATCCGACAGGGTCTGGTAGCTGATCCTAAGCAGTTCTTTGTACTGCTTGGCGATCTCCTTGTTTTCCTGTTCCAGAAGGGTTTGCGAGGCCATAATTTAAAAGTAATGCAAATCTGACAGCATCACAACAAAAATTGTGCCTCACCGCAGTACTGCCGTATTTCCGGTCGTTTTGACGGGTGAGTGGCCGGTTGAATGGAAGTTGCGGGGTATCGGGGTAGATTGAGGGTGGCGGGTGGGGGCGACCCTTGCGGAAAGGGTGCCCGGCACTTTTCCGGTGGCAGGTTCGAGGCTTCCGATTCCGCAATCGCAGGGCCCAACCTAACCCCTTCACCTTAAGGGAATGGAGCCGTACGGTCTGCCAGTTTTACCCGGAACGCCACGGTTTTCATTGATTTTTGAGGATCATCCCG
>DATIPV010000381.1:0-7230 GCA_035471525.1 Robiginitalea sp. | reverse complement strand
ACGGGTCACGGCCCGGGCGAAGTCGTCGGTGAGCAGCTCCTGGAGATGGTGGATGGCATCGCCTTCCGAGGCGATGGTTTTGCGTGCTATCTCGAGTATAGCCTTACTGTCCTTCAAGGTTTTGCAAGAATTTTTGGATGTCTGTCAGATTCTTTAAAATGTGCTAAAAAAAAGATTTTTTCTGAAAGAATGTGCTATATTTAAGAAAACAAAATTACACAAACTTATTAGAAACGATTCCAAACTAACTGCAATTCGCTTCAGGCATTTTTTTTGCCTTTCTTAACCGTTATTTTCCAGGATGATTGAAACCAGCCCAGCAGGGTAGGACATGTAGTTTGCAAACCAGATTGAAGCATGATTTTGAATGACATTGATTTAAAGGCTTCCCTCAAGAAATATTTCGGATTTACTCAATTCAAAGGCCTTCAGGAAGGCGTAATCAAAAGCATCGTGCACAGCGAGGATACTTTTGTGATTATGCCCACCGGGGGCGGGAAATCGCTCTGTTACCAATTGCCGGCCCTCATCAAGGAAGGCACGGCCATAGTGGTCTCTCCGCTCATCGCCCTGATGAAGAACCAGGTCGACGCCCTGAGGGGGGTCTCCGACAACGAGGGCGTGGCGCACGTGCTCAACTCCTCCCTTACCAGGGGGGAGATAAAGCGGGTGATGGACGATATCGGTTCCGGGGTTACCAAATTGCTCTATGTGGCGCCGGAATCGCTCACCAAAGGGGAATACGTGGAATTCCTGCGCGGTGTATCCCTATCGTTCGTGGCCGTGGACGAGGCCCACTGCATTTCGGAGTGGGGGCACGACTTCCGCCCCGAGTACCGCAATCTGCGGGCCATCATCAACCGGCTCGGAGACGGCATTCCCATTATCGCCCTTACGGCCACGGCCACCCCGAAGGTACAGGAAGACATCATTAAAAACCTGGGTATCCCCAATGCCAATGTGTTCAAGGCTTCCTTCAACCGCCCGAACCTCTTTTACGAGGTGCGGCCCAAGACCAAGGACGTGGACGGCGACATCATCCGTTTTGTGAGGAAGCATGCCGGGAAATCGGGGATTATCTATTGCCTGAGCCGCAAGCGCGTCGAAGAGCTGGCCCAGGTGCTCCAGGTGAACGGTATCAGCGCTGTCCCCTATCACGCCGGGTTCGATGCCAAAACCCGCTCCAAATACCAGGACATGTTCCTGATGGAAGACGTCGATGTGGTGGTGGCCACCATCGCCTTCGGCATGGGGATCGACAAGCCCGATGTGCGCTATGTGATCCACCACGATATCCCGAAGAGTATCGAGAGCTACTACCAGGAGACCGGCCGGGCGGGCCGCGACGGGGGAGAAGGCCATTGCCTGGCCTTTTATTCCTACAAGGACGTGGAGAAACTCGAAAAATTCCTGTCGGGCAAGCCGGTAGCCGAACAGGAAATCGGCAACGCCCTGCTCCAGGAGATCGTGGCCTACGCCGAGACGTCCATGTCGCGCCGCAAATTTATCCTGCACTATTTCGGGGAGGAATTCGACGAGGTAAACGGGGAAGGCGCCGATATGGACGACAATGTGCGCAATCCCAAGGAAAAACAGGAGGCGCGCGAAGAGCTGGTGAAGCTGATCCGGGTGATTTTGGGAACCAGTGAGAAGTTCAAGGCCAAGGAAGTGGTCAAGACGCTGGTAGGCTCAACCAACGCCCTGATCGCGGCACACAAGACCGGGGAGAAGGACGTTTTCGGCATCGGCTCCAACAAAGATAAGCAGTACTGGATGGCGCTGATCCGGCAGGCCCTGGTAGCCGGATTGCTGCACAAGGAGATTGAGCAGTACGGCATCCTTCAGGTAACCGAGGCGGGAAAGGCCTTCCTGGCCGCCCCTACCTCCTTTATGATGACCAAAGACCACATCTATTCCGAGGAGTCCGATGCCGCTTCCGCCATGGCCGCGCGTGGCAGGGCGGGGACTACCGACGACACCCTGCTCAAGATGCTGAAAGACCTCAGACGGAGCCAGGCGCACAAACTCGAAGTGCCCCCGTTTGTAATCTTCCAGGACCCGTCCCTTCAGGACATGGCCCTGAAGTACCCGGTAACCATGGAAGAGCTGGTGAACGTGCACGGCGTGGGGGAAGGCAAGGCACGCAAGTACGGCAAGCCCTTCGTGGATCTGATCGCCCGCTACGTGGAAGAAAACGACATCGTGCGCCCCGACGATCTGGTGGTGAAGAGCACGGGCGCCAATTCGGGCCTGAAGCTGTATATCATCCAGAACGTAGACCGCAAACTCCCCCTCGACGACATTGCTGCAGCCAAGGGCCTGCAGCTCTCGGAACTGGTCAAGGAGATGGAACAGATCGTCTTCAGCGGCACCAGGCTCGACCTGGGGTATTATATAGACGAAATACTGGACGAAGACCAGCAGGAAGAGATCCATGAATATTTCCTCGAGGCCGAAACCGACAATATCGAGGTGGCCCTCAAGGAGTTCGAGGGGGAATACGAAGACGAGGAACTCCGCCTTTACCGCCTGAAATTCATGAGTGAGGTGGCCAACTGAGGCCAGCCCTTAAAAAGCAAAATCCCCGGTTGCGCCGGGGATTTTTTTGGTGGTTTTAGCCTCTCCACACTAAAATGTTTCGGCAGTAATGAGGGCCACGATAAATCCGAAATACAGGATGGCCAGCACCAGCATCACCAGCGACAGGCCCAGGCCGATGTAGTTGAGCACGCGGGCCGTTTTGATGTTTTCGAAGCCCGAATAGCGATCGGGGGCCTGCCTGTACAGGATTTCGGCCTTGCGGGCATTGGAAAGGCCGATTATGCTGAAAATAGCGGCAAAGGGGCCGCAGCATACCAGCGCTCCGACGACGGAGATGATGCCCATGGTCATGGCGGTACTCGCCCCGGGCAAAGGTTCATGGCTCATAAGTTCTCTTTTTTAAATGGTTCGGTTATTCTTCGATTCCCCACTGGTCCATCAGCTCCTGGGTCTTTTCCATATATGCTTCCCATCCGCCCATGGAGTAGATCTGGTAGAGGGCCACAAGCAAATAGACGGCCCCGATCACAATGGAAATGACGCACAGGATGCGGGCTGTTTTCCACTGGCCGAAATTGGAGTACAACTCGGGGTTTTCCTCGTATTTGCGCAGGTCTGACCGGAGGAGCAAGAGCCCGATCAGCCCCAGGATTACAGCCGGAAGCCCCCAGACGCAGCAGCAGACGTATCCGAAGATAGCCAGCACGATGGCCAGGGTTACATTAGGTAGTTTTTGTTGTTCCATGGTATGGATTTTAGTTGATTATTTTCAGCAGGAAATTTACCAGGATCGTCCCTACGGTCAACAGGCCCAGGGCCGTTGTAATGCGGGCCCCCCGGCGGAAACCGACAAAATGGTCGAGGGCCGCGAACCCGAAGAACAGCATCATGGGGTACAGACCCGGGTACATCAGGAACGAATCGGCCACCTGCCCGCTGAGCAGGAGGGCCACAGCGCGCTGCAGGCCGCAGCCGGGGCACTCCAGGCCCAGCACCTGCTTGCTGAGACAGGGGAGCATGTCGGCTTCGGTAATTTCAAGCGCGAGGGGGTGCAAATGGGCCATTACATCGGGTTCCGGTCAGGAAAAATACTATTATTTTTGAGCAATGAAAATAAAACTACCGATTTATTTCGCGGCTGCCCTAACAGGGGTATTGGCCTTGTTTCTGGGGCCTGAGCTGATAGGAAAAGAGCTGGGCCTGGCTGCCGGCTTTGCCTTGCTGATGTTCGGGCTTTACGGTCTGTCTCGCAGCAGTGGCGGATCGTCTTCACAAAACGAAAACGGGCCGGATGAACAGTAAATTCAAACCGGGCGACCGCGTCCAGGAGCTGGATGGATTGCTCGAGGGCCGCTTTGTGGGCTATACGGGCAAATTGGCGCGCTTTCTCACCGAGGATGGGTTTGAGCTGGAAGTGGCTCCGGAAACCCTCGTTCTCCTGCCCGAGAAACCGGGCTTTTCAGTGCCTCCGGGAGCTGCGGCCGCCAAGGAGTCGGGCCGCAGGCCGTCGCCTTCTGCCAAAAAGGGCAAAAAGGAGCGGTTCGGCCCTGCCATGGAAGTAGATCTGCACGCCGAAAAACTGCTGCCCGACTCCCGGAAGATCCCCGCACACGAGCTCCTGGACCTCCAGGTCGAAACAGCCCGCAGGCAGCTCGAGTTCGCCTTGCGGAAGCGGATTCAGCGGCTGGTATTCATACATGGGGTTGGGGAAGGGGTTCTCCGGGAAGAGCTGCACACCCTGCTCCGGCGGTACGAAGGGCTCCGGTACCACGATGCCGATTACGCCGCCTACGGCCTGGGGGCCACGGAAGTATATATCCCGCAGGAATCCTTTTAGCAAAGGCTAGTTCGCCGAAGTCGTTACACTGCCGAAATCCTCGATGGCGAGATTGGTGAGGCGCTCGCCCTTGGCGTTTACGAAGGAGACCCCCTCCAGGCTGATGGCATGGACGAACTTCGTGGTATCGGTGGCGCTTTGGACCGTTTCGATGCGCACTTTTCCGGCCTCGGCCAGTATCTCTTCCAGTACCCCGGGTTCTGCCGGCGGGATGGCGTCGCAGAAATACCCACTGTCCACATCGCCCGTAAAGATCCGGTAGGTGAGTTGGGAACCCCCGGGAATGGAGCTCTCGATGGCCCCATCTGAATTTTCGTTGCGGAGGAGGCCCGAAGCGAGCTGCAGGATTAGGGCGTCCCGGTCGTTAAGCTTAAAGAACAGGCGGGTGTCGGTGCTTACCGTGCCGCAGTTCTGTACGGAGGCCGATTCAAAATCGATGGTCTGTATCTGCAGGTCTCCGCTGGAGCAGGCGGTAAGTGCCAGCATCAGGAAAATGGCAATGTGTTGCTTCATAGGCCAAAGATACTCGATCGGTCCTGGAAATTCCCAAGGGAGGGGCGCTAATTTTAGGTGATCTTACCGAGAATAGATACCTTTGCCGGGCCAAACCAAGGTACGGTATTCATGCTTCAAATCTATCTCGACAATGCGGCCACCACCCCGCTCCGCGACGAAGTGATCCGCGACATGCAGCAGGCTCTGTCGGGCTGTTTCGGCAATCCCTCCTCTACCCATGCCTTTGGGCGCACAGCCAAAACGGGTATCGAGCAGGCCCGAAAGACCATCGCCACCCGCCTGGGTGCCCGTCCCGGAGAAATCATCTTCACCTCCGGCGGGACCGAGGCAGACAACATGATATTGCGGGGCGCCGTGCGCGACCTGGGGGTGCAGACCCTCATAACCACGCGGATAGAACACCATGCAGTGCTCCACACGGCCGAGGCACTGGCCCGGGAAGCCGGGGTGCGCCTGGAATTTCTGCCCCTCGACCCGGAGGGCAACCCCGATCTGGCAGTCCTCGAAGCCCTGTTGCAGGAAGACGACTCCAAAAAGCTCGTCAGCCTCATGCACGTGAACAATGAGATAGGCAACCTGCTCGATCTGGATGCGGTCGCCGCCCTGTGCCGGCAGGCAGGGGCCCTTCTGCATTCCGATACGGTGCAGTCGGTCGGGCACTTCCCCCTCGACCTGCAGCAGACGCCTGTTGATTTTGCCACGGCTGCGGCCCACAAGTTCCACGGGCCCAAGGGCATCGGGTTTGCCTTCATAAGACGGCATACGGGCCTCGGCCCGTTTATCGTGGGGGGCGCCCAGGAGCGGGGCTTCCGTGCGGGAACCGAATCTTACCACAACATTGTGGGCATGGAAACGGCCTTTCGCGCCGCCTATGAGAACCTGGATGCGGAACGCTCCCACGTACAGGGCCTGAAAGACTATTTTATCGACCGGTTGCGGGAAGCCATACCCGGAGTGGCCTTCAACGGGCTGTCGGCCGATGCGCAGCGCAGTACCTATACCCTGGTGAATGTGCGCCTGCCCCTGAGCGAGGCCCAGGGCCAGCTGCTGCTTTTCCACCTCGATCTGAAGGGGATTGCCTGTTCCAAGGGCAGCGCCTGCCAGTCGGGCAGTGACTCAGGCTCGCACGTGCTCAACGA
The DNA here is from genome assembly GCA_035471525.1 of Robiginitalea sp. Taxonomy (GTDB): domain Bacteria; phylum Bacteroidota; class Bacteroidia; order Flavobacteriales; family Flavobacteriaceae; genus Robiginitalea. The sequence goes on along the minus strand of DATIPV010000381.1, from coordinate 1,197 downwards.
GATCCTCGACGAACAACAGCGCAAACAGCCCTCGCTGCGGTTTTCATTCGCCCATTACAATACGCGGGAAGAACTCGATTACACCGTAGCAGTCCTGAAGGAATTTGCCGGGCAGGGATAACCCGCGCCGGCCCCATCTGCTTATTGTTCCTCGGCTTCGGCCATTTCCCCTGAGGGGGTCGTTACTTCCTTGGCCTGCCAGGTGTCTGTGTACTGCTGGAAGGATGCCACCAGGGTATCCTTCAGCTTCCACACATGGGCGAATTGGGCGTCGAGCTGTTTTCCGGTGGCCTTGAAGGTTCCGCGGTAACGGCCCGTTACCAGAACACCGTCGTCGTCCAGGCCGTAAAAGTGGGTTTCTTCCAGGCGGAAATTGTCAAACTCGGCGCCGATACGGCCAAATACGCCTTCCACGACTGCATCGGCTCCCATGTAGGGGTTCCCGTCGGCATAAATGAAATTTTCGGCTTCGTTCCAGACGATTTCCGGGTCCATTTGGGCGACCACCTTTTCGACGTCCCCTGCCGCGAAGGCGTCGTAAAGAGCGGTCATACGTTCTGAATTGGTGGGGGCGGCAGCCTGTTCGGCCGAAGGATTGCAGGCGGATAACAAGAGCGCGCCTGCCAGAAATGCGGTATGTGGTTTCATGCTAGTAGCGGTTTTTGTTGAAACCTGAAAATAGTAAAATTCCTCCGGCCAATAAAAATCCGGCAGCAATATTTTCGTGAACACCAGTGGATTTGATGCGCGTCAGCCCCCGCCCTCCTTGTCGTAGGGGAATTTCCGGGCGGCCTTTTTCATCATCTTGTCGATAAGGTCGTCGGTGTTTTTACCAGACTTCCGGCTTATTTCCTGCTCGTACTTCCACAGCAATTTGCCGGTGCCCCCGTCACTCACCTTGATACCGATTCGGCCGTAGTTGGCATCTCCCATAATATAGTCGAGCAGGCTGAATTCTGAGGGCACCCCGTCCGACAGGAGAATGTTAATGTCGAGGTTGCCGCTGATAATGCCGTCCACTCCCAGTACCCCCGACAGCTCCCGAATCGTATAGCGGTCGATATTTTCATAGGTGATGTCGTGCCGGGCCAGCATGGCGTTGGTGTCTTTGCAATTCTGAAAGGAGACCGTGAATTTTTTCCGTTTCCGGCCCCGCCCGAAATAGGTTTCCAGGGCTTCCTGAACGGCATACCCCTC
>DATIPV010000380.1:0-2960 GCA_035471525.1 Robiginitalea sp. | reverse complement strand
GGGGTACCTCCGGAAAGTGGTCGAGGCCCCTGGTCACTGCATCCAGGTACATCCCGCTGCCCCCGACCAGGATCAGCAGGTCGTGTTTCCGGTACAGGCTTCGCATAAGGCCCAGGGCGTCTTCGCGAAAGGCGCCCACCGAGTAGTCTTCGTGTATGGAGCGGTGTCCGATAAAATGGTGGGGTGCCTCCTGCAGCTCGGTTGCGCTCGGCACGGCCGTCCCGATTCGCATCTCGGCGAAGAACTGGCGCGAATCGGCCGAAAGTATCTCGGTATGGTAATGCCGCGCCAGACGAATGGCCCAGGCGGTTTTCCCGATGCCGGTGGGGCCGCATATGGAAAGCAGCAGCTTCTTCATCTTATTTGAGGGACGATCCGCAGTTGTAGCAATACCCGGCATCGTCGCGGTGGCCCTCTGACCCGCAGGTGTGGCAGGACTGGGTGTTGAGCGAAACGCCCGCAGCAGTGCCGGCAGCCTTCCTGCTCCCTTGCCGGGCAAATTCAACGGTTACGATCCCGGTGGGCACCGCTATGATGCCGTACCCCAGAATCATCACAACGGTGGCTATGAGCTGCCCGACCGTGGTCTGGGGGGCGATATCGCCATACCCGACCGTGGTAAGGGTTACTATGGTCCAGTAGATGCTGCGGGGAATACTGGTAAAGCCCGACTGGTCGCTTTCGATCAGGTACATGACCGTGCCCAGGATCACCGACATGATAAGCACCACATAGATAAATACGGCAATCTTGGTGCGGCTCGCCTTTATGGCGTCCTTGAGCTGGGAGGCTTCCCCTATAAACTGGACCAGCTTCAGGATCCGGAAAACACGCAGCAGCCTCAGGGCCCGCACGGCCAGCAGCACCTGGGAGCCTGCGATCAGGTAGGAGAGGTACAGGGGGATGGTGGCCAGGAAGTCTATTATCCCGTAAAAGCTGAAAATGTAATGGACGGGCTTGCGGATGCAGATGATCCGGGCAATGTATTCCACCGTGAAGAAGATGGTTATCACCCATTCCAGGGCCAGGAGGATGGCATGGTGACGCGCATCGAACTCCTTGACACTCTCGAGCATCACCAAAAGCACGCTGAGAATGATGACCATGAGCAGAATCAGGTCGAACCATTTGCCCATAGGGGTATCGGCCTCGTAGATTACCTCGTGGAGTTTGGCCTTCCATTTGCTCTGCGCGGCTTGCTCTTTCACACTTTCGGGTTGAGTTCGAGTACTTTCTGCACCTTTTTCTGCGCCAGATAGCCCGCCAGCACGCGCAGGCTGCCTTCCGAATCCTGCAGTGGGGTCAGCAGCGACTCCAGAATGTGTTCGTGGTGGATCTGGTGGTTCAGCGTAAAATAGCCAACCCCTCTCAGCCGGCCTTCCTGCAGCCACAGGGCCGAATGTTCCCCGGTAGTCCGACCGCGGTCTACCAGCAGCAGGTTGGTTGCCTTGAGTTCGAAAGAAATCCCGTTGATCAGCAAAATCCCATCGGAGATAGCAGGTGCTTTCTGTATTTTGGCCCGGTAGGCCGGGCGGTTGCTCCGGTTTTCTGCATGCGCTTTAAGCAGGGCTACCAGCATGCTGCCGGTCCGCTCGAAGCGCACCTCGCGCGTATTCTTCCGCAAAACCCGCGAATGCGGGCCTTCGCCCGTAAAATGGCGATTCACCCCCATTTTCATGTCAGAAGCGGCATTCAGGTAGAGGATCTCCCCTTCCTTGTTGTAGAGGTAATAGACACCGGTTTCCGGGGGCACCGATTCTACCAGCTCCAGCTGGCGGCCCGACAGTTCCCCGAGGGCCTCCCCGCGAACAATTTCGCGGACAATGCTTTTTTCCGTATCGCGGTCGAGCAGCACCTGAAATAATTTTAGGGTGGCAAGGGCATCCCCGTTTGCGCGGTGGCGGTCGCTCACCGCAATTCCCAGCGAATGCACCAGTTTTCCGAGGCTGTGCGACTCTGCCTCCGGAATGAGCCGTTGCGACAAATCGACCGTGCACAGGGTTTTCCGCTTGTAATCGTACCCAAGCCGCCTGAACTCGGTGCGCAGGATCCGGTAGTCAAAAGGGGCGTTATGGGCGACCAGCACGGTGTTTTCCGTTATTTCCACGATCCTTTTGGCGACCTGGTGAAATTTGGGGGCGGTGCGAACCATTTGATCGTTTATCCCGGTTAGTTTCTGAACATACGGTTGTATGGCCCGTTCCGGATTGATCAGACTGATGAAGGAATCCACCACCTGAAAGCCGTCGTACCGGTGGATGGCAATTTCCGTAATGCCCTCCTCGTTGTAGGCGCCGCCTGTGGTCTCTATGTCTATAACGGCATACATGCGTGTCGATAGGGGCCGTCCTGTCAGGCCCGTGTCCCAAAGATACTACTTCCAATCCGTACCATCGTGCTGCCTTCTTCCACAGCCACGGCATAATCGCCGCTCATGCCCATGGAGAGGATGTCTGCCCGGGGATCTGCCGCGAACAGCCGGTCGTACAATTCTTTCAGTTTGCGGAATTCGCGCCGGACCTGGGCCTGGTTGTCGGTAAAGGTCGCCATTCCCATCAGGCCCCGGATGCGCACATTTTTTAGCCTGTTCAGCTCGGACCCCTCCAGCAGGGCCCCCAGCTCCTCCGGCCCGAAACCGAATTTGGTAGCTTCCTCGGCGATATGCACCTGCAGGAGGCAGTCGATCACCCGGTTTTCCGAAGCGCCCCTGCGGTTAATTTCCTCCAGCAGCCTAAGGCTGTCGACCCCGTGGATCAGGTGCACAAAGCCGGCGATATGCCTGACCTTGTTCCGCTGCAGGTGGCCGATCATGTGCCAGCGGATGTCGCTGGGAAGCGCCTGGTACTTGCCCGCCAGCTCCTGCACCTTGTTCTCCCCGAAATCGCGCTGCCCGGCCCGGTAGGCTTCCAATATCTCGTCTGGGCTCTTGGTTTTGGATACTGCCACCAGATGCACCCCCT
>DATIPV010000379.1:0-2653 GCA_035471525.1 Robiginitalea sp. | reverse complement strand
GTTGGGGTTTGGGTCCGCGGGAGGGGGCGGGCTCGGGGGAGTCCGGCTTTTGGTCGCGCACCGCGGCCGGGTTGGCGGCCTGCAGGTCCAGGATCTGGTACACCAGGTCCAGTTTTTTCATGGTGCGGTACTTGGGAACATTTAGATCTTTGGCAATGTCTTGAAGCTCAGGCAGCTTCATAGCCTTAAGTTCGGAAATCTCAAACATGAATGAGTTCAAAAAAAGTTATACGATGAATCCTAAATTCAATGCGATTGAAGAAACGTTATTCGGATAGAGCCCGGGAATGAACTCCCTTTCTGGTGAGTGCTTTAACTAATAACTAGGCAAACTTACGAATAAATTTCCAAATCTGGTGCTCCGATGCTGTTAATTATGCCGTTATCAGCCCTTCGAACCCCTTTAAAATAAGACCGTTGCATTCGGTGAGCGATTCCCTGGCAACTTTTAACGGAAAGGCTTCGCCAAAAATAGGATTCTCATTATTTTTGTCGTCCGGAACCGGGCTCAAATCTGGGACTTGGACCCGGTACCCTCAGTAAAAAAGCAGCAATCCCATGCTTCAACGCATCCAAACGGTATATATGTTGCTGGCAGCCCTCGCCGCCGGCCTGCTGCCGCTCTGGCTGCCGCTCTGGAGCGATGCCGCAGGAGCGGCGGTTTACGCCCAGGGTATGCTCTGGATTTCCATCGCGTTTTACGCCTCGGCCCTGCTGGCCCTGATTGCCCTGCTGCGCTACAAAACCCGCCAACACCAGTTCGTGCTGAACCGACTGAATATAGTGTTGAACCTTTTTTTACTAGGATCTTTCGTGGTCCGGACCCTAAACTTATCCGGAGAGACTGTGGTCTCGGAGAAGGGTATTGGGTTGCTTGTTCCCGTGTTTTCTATCGTTATCCTGGTCCTGGCCAACAGGGCCATTAAGCGGGACGAGGAGCTCGTAAAATCTGTGGACCGGTTGCGGTAAGCCTTTTATCTTAGTAGTATTAGTGCGTGGACCCCGGCAGAAGTGCCGGGGTCTTTGCATTTCAGGGGGTCGGCAGTGACAGCAGGCAGGATAGAGGTTTAAAGTTCAAGGTTCAAAGTACCATAGAAAAAATCTGCTTGGCGTAAAAGGGGGAAATCCCCCAACCCCCAGGAAAAAGGTAGCCCGCAGGCCTGCAACTTCCGATCACCGCACAGGGCTTCGGCCAGGTTTAGATAACCCGACCCATTTGAATGCCGATTCCCATCGCAGCCTTTCATTCAATCAGTTTACGAAAGGCATCTATGTTCGGGTTGCCCCCGGTTATATATAACAGGTCGCTTTGGAAGATTTTTTCGGACGGCAGGATGTTGCTGATCAGTTCCCCTTTGCGAGAAATGCCCAGCACGTTGATCCCAAAGCGGTTGCGCAGTTGAAGCTCGCCCAGAGTCTTGCCGATGACGGCGCTGCGGTCGGTACCCACTTTGAGGCACGATATGCTGAATTCAGGGTGGTTGGTCGGGCGAAAAGTGTGAGGAAGGGGCTTTCTGCCCTGCAGGAGGCTGTAATTATCGGAGCGCATGCCTTGTACCAGCAGCTCGATGTCGTTTGCCGGGACCAGAAAGTTATGAAGGGTGCGTGAGAATATCTCAAGGGAGGTTTCGAATTCCTCCGGGATCACATCGTCGGCCCCCAGGGCAAGGAGCTCCTGGATTTCCTTGATATAACGGGTGCGCACGATCAGGTGTACCGACTGGCTGATAGCCCTTATTTTACGGATGATCACCTTGGTGGCTACCGGGTCGGATATGGCGATGACCACTATCCGGGCCCTGGAGAGGTGGACCAGTTCCAACATGTGGTCCTGGCTGGCATCACCAAATACTACGGGGGCGCTGTTCATGCGACCCTGTTGCACCCGTTCGGCGTCTAGCTCCAGCACCACGTAGGGGATTTTGCCATATTCGGCTGCCCGGGCCAGATTGCTGCCGTTAATGCCATAGCCCACGATGATCAGGTGGTTGTTCAGGGTCTCCGCCCCGCCATCCGGAGGCGATTCGCCGGAGGTGGCCATCCGGAGTTCCAGATTGCGGATGGGCCCGAGCCGCATCATGCCAAAGGCGATGTTTTCTGAAAAAATGATCACAAAGGGGGTGAGGAGCATCGAAATGATGGAAACGGCCAGGAAATATTGATTGGTCTCCGGGCTTAGCAAGCCGTATTCTATCCCCGTCCTGGAAAGGATGAAGGCAAACTCACCCACCTGGAACAGGGCCAGCCCGGTGAGGAGGAAAATCCGGGGAGGGTAGCGCAGCACCGCGACGGCCAGGGCGCCGAGCAGGGATTTGACCACAAATAGCCCCAGCACGATCAACAGGATAGGGCCCAGGTGCCCGGCGAAGAAGGCCAGGTTCAACAGCATGCCTACCGAGATAAAGAAGAAGCTGGTAAACAGCTCCCGGAAGGGCAGGATGATGCTCGTTGCCTGGTGGCTGTATTCCGATTCGGAGATGATGAGCCCCGCCAGGAAGGCCCCCAGGGCCAGGGAAAGTCCGGCTTCGGATGTCAGGAAGGCCACCGCAAAGCACAGGGTGATGGTGGTTATCAGGAAGAGCTCCTTGCTGCCCGTTCGGGCTACCAGGTGCATAAGCCGGGGAACCAGGTACCGGGCGCTTACCAGGGTAAT
>DATIPV010000378.1:0-8934 GCA_035471525.1 Robiginitalea sp. | reverse complement strand
TAAATTCCCTGCTGAAAAATAAGATTATTCAGTAGGCCCGATTCCTGTTCAGCGCCTGCAGCATTTATACCCGGGTTCGGGAAGGGATGTCAGACCGGTGCTCCGGGCAAAATGACAACGAACGCGTCCTTTCCCGGTATGCTTTGCCAGTAAAGCAGTGAGGGAATAGGGCGGCAAGAAATCAAAAGTAATTATTCATATAAAGACATATAACAACATGAAAATAATTCAGTTACAATTTATTTTTGTCCTGATGCTGATGAGCGCAGCAACAGCGCTTGGGCAGGATATGGGGCAGGACGGGGGTACCCGCGAAAAATGGAGCCTGGTAAGCATGGAAGGTATCGTAAAGGACATTAACCCGGAAAGCCGGGAAGTTACCCTTACCGATGGAGATGGCGGAATGGTGACCATTACGGCGGGTGATTCCGTGGAGCGCTTCGACGAAATTGCCGTGGGAGACCTGGTTTCCTTTGAGTACTACACCTTTATTAAGGCGGAGTTCAGGCAGCCCACTCCTGAGGAAACCAATGAACCGCTCCAGGTGGTCGCAGCAGGGGGGAAGGCCCCTGAAGGGGTCGATCCGGCCGCGGTGGTAGGGGCTATGGTAAAGGCCGTTGTAACTATTGAAGTTTTAAACAGGCCCAACATGCTGGCAACCGTTCGCGGGCCCAGGGGAAACTACGTGACCATCCCGTTGGAAGACCCTTCGCTTATCGAACAGCTGCGCGTCGGCCAGGTGGTAATACTTACTTATGCCGAGGCTGTGGCTGCATCACTGCAAAAGGTAAGTGCCCCCGAATAGTAGATAAAAAAAGTAGCTATGAAATTGCCAAGATTCAATTCGCGACGCATCAGCGCAGCTTTCCTTTGGGTTGCACTTTGTATTCCAATAGGGCTGCAGGCCCAGGAAAACGACAGCCTGGTCTGGCCCAAAGATATCGTTAGGGGAGAATATACCATTACCCTATACCGGCCCGATAATGCTTCCTATATCGACAACCGCCTGAAATCGAACCTGGCCTTTGCCGTAAAAAAGGAGGGGGAAGAACCCCAATTCGGCATGCTCTGGACCAATTCCCTGATCGATGTAGACCGCGGAAACAGGCAGGCGACACTGGTTTCGACCAAAATCGAGGAAGTTCGGCTGGCCGATGACGTATCTGAGGAAAACAAAGCGAAGCTGGAGGACCTGATTAATGAGGAAATTCCGAACTGGGGCATTGAATTCCCGTTAGACCACCTGCTGGAAGACCTGGAAGAGGTAAGTGTATATTCAGATGAGTACAAAAACGAGCCCCCGAACATTGTTTTTGCCACCAAACCTACAGCCCTTGTAACGATAGACGGGGAACCCAAGTTCAGGGCTGCCGAAAGCGGCTTTGAACTGGTCGAAAACACCGGGGCCTTTCTGCTGCGCGACACCAAAAAGAATACCCTCTACCTGAAGGGGGGCGATTTCTGGTACCAGGCCAGCGCTGTGCAGGGCCCGTGGAAACAAGTAGATAAGGTCCCTTCCAAGGTTTCTGGAATCGCCAAAAAAGCCGGGCAGAAATCCCAGGGAGGCGATGCGTCAGACGAAGATGCCTATACCGGGTCTGCCCCTGAAATTCTGGTGGTAACCACGCCTACCGAATTGGTGGTACTGGAAGGAGAGGCCAAATACGCCCCTATTCAGAATACTAACCTGTTGTTCGTGGAAAATTCGGAGAGCAACCTTTTTATGAATGTGGCGAGCCAGCAGTATTACGTATTGCTCTCGGGCCGGTGGTTTACCTCCAAAAACGTGGAGGGACCCTGGACCTTTCAGGCGCCTGAGCAATTACCGGAAGATTTTAAAAACATCCCTGAAGACAGTAAAAAGGCCGACGTACTGGCCAACGTGCCGGGAACCAAACAGGCCCGGAATGCGGTGTACGATGCCCAGATACCGCAAACGGCGGCTGTAAACCGCGATACCAAGGCAAGCGAGGTGGTTTACAACGGTACGCCCGAGTTCAAGGCCATTTCGGGCCTGCAGCTCCAGTATGCCGTCAATACGGAAAGCGCGGTATTCAAAGACAAAAACACCTATTACCTCTGCGACAATGCCATTTGGTTCACCGCCAGCAACCCGAACGGGCCCTGGGTGGTAGCCGACCAGCGACCGGAAGAGGTCAGCAAGATCCCGGCCGACAACCCGAAATACAACACCAAGTACGTTTATATCTATGAGACTTCGCCCTCTGTGGTCTATGTGGGGTATACCCCCGGGTATTACGGCTGTTACGTATACGGCCCGACCGTGATCTATGGCACCGGTTATTATTACAATCCCTGGTACGGGGGGCATTACTACCACCACCATTATACCTATGGATTCTCCGTGCGCTACAACCCCTGGTACGGCTGGAGTTTCGGCTTTCATTTCGGATCTCCCTACGGATGGTACGGGCACGCTTACTGGGGCTTTGGGTACCACCACTGGGGGCCTCCCTATTACCGTCCGCCTTATTACCGGCCCGGGTACCGTCCCCGGCCGTCGCATCCGATCTATAGGAACCGAAGGGGGGTTGCCCACTATAACCGTCCTGCAACCCGTCCGTCAAGGCCGGCAGCACGACCCGCTCAGCGTCCTGCAACCCGTCCGGCAGCCCGACCGGCTCAACGGCCTTCGACCCAACCGGCGCAGCGTCCTTCAGCCCGACCGGCTCAACGGCCTTCGACCCAACCGGCACAGCGGCCTGCCGACCGACCGGCAACCAGGCCTTCCAATATGCCTTCGACCCGACCGAGCTATCGTTCCCCATCCATCAATACCCGGCCCTATTCCCGGCCTTCCCAGCCGGTAAGCCGGCCGTCGGCCCGTCCGGCATCGCGCCCTGTTGCCAGGCCCTCGGGCATGTCGGGGGCACGCCGCTCTGGTGGCCGTTTCTAACTGAAATTATTATGACGATTTAAATAGGATACAACCATGAAAAAAACGCTGAAACTTACATTACTGGGCTTGCTCTTGTTATGGCAGGGAGCCGGTATGGCACAAAATATCGAGATTATCCCCAGCTACGGATATCAGTTCGGCACCAAATTGAATTATGGCCCCAATTACCTGAAGGCAGAGGGCAGCGATGAATTTGGCATTTCCCTGGCTTTTGAAATGAATCCCGGCCTGATGGCAGGTATCGCCTACAGGCACCACGGTACCGATTTGCTGATACGCGACCGCGTTCTGAGCCCGACCCAGGACAGGTTGTCAGACCTGGCCATGGATTGGATCCTACTTGAGGGGACGCGCTATTTCCGGGATGACAAGGTCAAACCCTTTGCGGGGGCCGGCCTGGGAGTGGTCATAATAAGCCCGTCGAATGAGAACCGGGCCATAATTTCCAATAACCTGAGTTCGTCTACCAAACTGGCTTTCAGCTTTAAAGCCGGCGTTAATATCATGTTCACCGACCGGGTGGGGTTAAACCTGCAGGGCAACCTATTCTTTCCGGTACAATATGGTGGCTTTTTTATCGCCGGCGGCACCGGCGGGGTTTCCAGCGGGGCCAGTGTTTCCACGACCACCATTATCGGCGGATTTAGCGGGGGCCTGGTTTTCATGCTCGGAAATTGAGGGACATAGGCTTTTCAGCAGGGCCGCTGCGGCAAGTGGACGCCCGTTTCTAAATGGCATCGCATTACTAATAAATACATGACAAATGTGGTTGGAAAAATTATTTAGTCTGAAATACACGGCCTTTCTGATTTCGATACTCATCATGCTGATCGGGTTGGCCGGGTTGGTAATGGGTATTACGAATTTGTACCACGCTGTATTGACCCTTGTCGGACTGGAAGACGGCAGAGTTGGCCTGCTTCTGATTGAATCGATAGACAAATTCCTTTTCTCCCTCGTAATCCTGATACTGGCTGCCGGAATCTTTAAATTGTTTGTGGGAACCAAGGAAACCTTTCGCAATAGTTTAGTGCTTAAGGACATAGATACTTTTAAAGAATTAAAGGTCCTGCTTTGGGAAACCTTGCTGCTTACACTGACCGTATGGGCGGCCTTGGGGTTTTTCAACAAGACTGAAGATTTTGGCCTAGAGCAAATGATCCTGCCGGGAAGCATCCTTTTACTCGCCCTTTCCCTTTGGCTGGTGAAGGGAAAAGACAAGGCAGGCGGAAAGGATTGAATTCTCTGACCGGTGGTGTATAGGGTTCAGGCCGTGCGTTTGTCCAAGCTGTCCTGCTTTGGAGCCGAAAGCGCTGCGTTTGAACCTAAAAATCCGGGACCTTCTGACGGGTTGGGGAGATGAAGGCAAACAGGTCACTTCCCGATACAGAAGTTTGAAAAGATATTCCCGAGCAGGTCGTCGGTGCTGATTTCCCCCGTAATCTCACCCAGGTGGAACAGTGCCTGATTGATATCGATGGATACCAGGTCGGTCGGTACTCCGGCGTCCATGCCTTCCCGTACGCGCTCCACGGCTTCCAGAGCGCGCTGCAGGGCCTGGTAGTGGCGCGCATTGCTCACAATCGGGTCCCGGCTTTCCAGCAGGCCCCGGTTCACAAAGCTGAGTAGGGTTTGTTCCAGCCGGTCCAGGCCTTCCCCGGTTTGGGCCGAAATAAAAAGGGCTTCGGGAAGAGCTTCCCGGATAGCCTCCTGATGGGGGGCATCCAACAGGTCTGACTTGTTGACCAGCAGCACCACCTGCTTTTGCGGGTGCTGCGCATGCAAATCTTTCAGGGAAAGGCGGGCCTCGGCCAGGGCCTTCCCGCTCAGGAGGGTACCGTCGAGAATAAAGAGAATTACCCGGGCCTGTGCCATTTTCTCAAAAGTGCGCCGGATGCCGATGGTCTCGACCGTGTCGGTGGTATCGCGGATCCCCGCCGTATCTATGAACCGGAACCCGATCCCCTGCAGAACGATCTCGTCCTCGATGGCGTCGCGCGTGGTGCCGGCGATATCGCTCACTATGGCCTTTTCTTCCCGCAGCAGGGCGTTCAGCAGGGTCGACTTCCCCACGTTGGGCTGCCCGGCGATCGCCACCGGGATGCCCTTTTTGATCACATTGCCGAGCGCGAAAGAATCGAGGAGCTTCTTGAGCAGCTGGCTGAGCTGGTCGAGCAGGCTGTTGAATTGGCTGCGATCTGCAAACTCCACGTCTTCCCCGGAAAAATCCAGTTCCAGGGCGATCAGGGAGGCGAAGTGGACAAGCTGCTGGCGCAATTTGCCGATTTCTGAGCTGTACCCGCCCCGCATCTGCTGCAGGGCGATCTGGTGGCTGGCCTCGTTTTCGGAGGCGATCAGGTCGGCGACGGCCTCGGCCTGGCTGAGGTCCATTTTCCCATGCAGGAAGGCCCGCAGCGTAAATTCCCCGGCTTTTGCCATCCGGCAGCCCCGGGTGAGGAAGTGCTGCAGAATTTGTTGCTGGATGTACGGGGAGCCGTGGCAGGAGATCTCGACCACATCTTCCCCCGTGTAGGAGCGGGGCCCCCTGAACACGCTTACCAGCACCTGGTCCAGGGCGCGATCTCCCTGCAGCAGGTCGCCTAAATGCACGGTGTGGCCGGGGACGTTCGCCAGGGTTTTCCCGCTGGCGGCCCTGAAACTCGCGCCGGCAAGGCCAATGGCATCAGGACCGGAGATGCGGATTACAGCAACAGCTCCCGCTCCGGGCGGGGTGGCCAGGGCAATAATGGTATCCTTTTCGATCATCGTTGATACAGGTGCTATCTGTACATGCTGCAAAAATACGACGAAAAGGCAGATGAGCCGAAGGGGCGGCGCCATTGCTGCCCGATCGCGCTGTAACAATACTCCTTACCGTGCGACGTATGAGATGAATTCATCAATCATTTGCATCATGGAACTCGTCAATCAGACCACCCAGCGCCAGGACCGCCCCCTGCTCACCCTAACGCATCTGAGCCAGCTGCTGTCTTACGTGATCGGTTTCGGAAGCCTGATCGTGCCGCTCATCATCTGGCTGAGTACGCGCGCGACGGTGGCCGGCATGGACCCGCACGGGAAAGCCATCATCAATTTGCAGTTGAGCCTGCTGCTGTACATTTTCGTGAGTATTCCGCTGATCCTGCTGCTGGGCCTGGGGATTCTGACCCTGATCGGCACGGCTGTTTTGGGTTTTGTACTGCCCATCGTCAATGCGGTGCGGGCCAGCAACGGGGAAGCGCCAAATTATTTTATGACGATACGGTTTATTTCCTGAACCAGGTACTTTAATGACAAAGGGTGGGCCCAGTGCCCACCCTTGTTATGCCTTAAAGGCAATGTACGTGTAAACTTCTGAAGGTTAATTTTCATCCGGGCAAACCACGGCGTGAACAATGACGTACACTTCATTATCTCTATTTACGTCGCCTGTATTGGTGTACTGACCCGGGGCAGCCGTCATACTTCCGTTGTTTCCTAAGGGCATTTTGGTATCGCCGGAATAGAAATGGAATTCCGTCATACTGAATCCGTCTTCCATGGTAACAGGCCCGGTTGTAACTGTGCCATCGCTGTGAAAGGTTACATTGACCCAACCGACATATTCTCCCTTATCCAGCACACATTGGCCGGCTCCGGCGAAAAGGTTGAATTTATAACTATCGTAAGCGTTCAGTTCTACAGACCACCCCCATCTGCTTATGCCATAGTCGGAGAAGCAGGTGTTCTGGCTGGCGCATTCGCAATACCTTCCAAAAGCGGTTTCGCAGCCGTCTTCGTTGGAGCTCGACTCCGTAGCCTCGCTCTTTTGTTTGATTGAGCCTTTGCCCTCAATGCCCCTCAGATTTTCCTGGGCCAGGGGTTCGGTTTCGCAGGAAGCGAAAAGAAATGCGAAAGATGCAATTCCCAGAATTAACTTTTTCATAATCAGTAGATTGATGTTAGGACTAACCAAATTAGGCCATCATCCTCGGATTAGTATAAATATTCGATATCGGGCACAGATAAGCGCCGATCTTCAGCTTTTGCGGGGATAAACGGGAAAAAAGGCGGTAACCTATCAGGAATTCAGCATCACCGGCATTACCAGCATGGTGACTTCCTCGCCCGGATCGAGCCCGTCGGCCGGGGTAAGGATACCTGCCCGGTTGGGCAGGCTCAGTTCCAGGGAAATCTCGTCGGAACCGAGGTTGCTCAGCATTTCGACCAGGAAGCGCGAATTGAAGCCTATCTGCATGTCGTCGCCCTGATAGGAACAGGTGAGCCGCTCCTCGGCCCGGTTGCTGTAATCCACATCCTCGGCCGAGATATTGAGTTCGGCCCCGGCGATCTTCAGGCGGATTTGGTGGGTGGTCTTGTTGGAGAAAATGGAGACCCGGCGCACCGAGCTGAGGAACTGGGAGCGCTGGATAACCAGTTTATTCGGGTTTTCCCGGGGGATCACCGCCTCGTAGTTGGGGTACTTCCCATCGATCAGGCGGCAGATGAGTTCCGTATTCTCGAAGCTGAACTTGGCATTGCTGTCGTTGTACGCCACCGTAACCTCTTCCTCACTCCCCGAAAGGATGCCCTTGAGCAGGTTCAGGGGTTTCTTGGGCATGATGAACTCAGCCACTTCCGAGGCGTGTACATCGGTGCGCTTGTATTTTACCAGTTTGTGAGCGTCGGTAGCTACGAAAATGAGGCTTTCCGGGCTGAATTGGAAGAAGACGCCGCTCATCACCGGCCGCAGGTCGTCGTTACCGGCGGCGAAAAGGGTCTTTTCGATGGCAGTGGCCAGGATGTCGCCCAGAATGCGGGTGGTGCTCGGGTCCGGCAGGTCTACCGCCTTCGGGAACTCGGCGCCGTCGGCATAAGCCAGGGCGTACTTGCCGTGGCTGGAAGAAATCTCCACGGTGTTGTTGTCTTCCACCACAAAGGTGAGGGGCTGTTCCGGGAAGGTCTTCAGGGTATCCAGCAGGAGTCGCGCCGGGACGGCAATAGTCCCCCGGTGATCTGAATCGACTTCCAGGACCGAGCTCATGGTGGTTTCCAGGTCGGAGGCCGAAACCGTGAGCTTTTTCTGGTCCAGGTCGAAGAGGAAGTTGTCGAGGATCGGCAGCGTATTACTGTTGCTGATCACGCCCCCGAGTACCTGGAGCTGCTTCAGTAAATAGGTGCTGGATACGATGAATTTCATGTAAACGAGGCTTTAAATACAGGCCTTTCAGGCTATCGGGCCCTCCGGGCTACTGACAAAGATATCCCAAATGAATGTGGGTCGAAAACAAACTTATTAACAGAACTCAGCCATACTGGCGCTTCCTCAGCAATTGGAATCCCAAACCTGCCAAAAGAACCAGCAGCAGCGGGAGGCCGATATTCAGGAGCTGCCACCGGCTCTTTTCCTCCGAAATGCGCCGGGTGTCGAGCAGGGGAATGCTCACCCGTTTGTTGCGGATGTTTATAAGTCCGGTGTCTTCCAGCAGGTAATTCATGGCATTGACCAGAAATTCCTTGTTGCCGTAGAAATTATTGGTCCAGGGGTCGTACCCCAGTTCCAGCGGCCGGCCGTTCTGGAGCTGGTTGGCTGCCAGGTCCCCGTCGCCGACGATGATGAGCTTGTTTTCGGGCCCTGTATCCAGAAACCCGGGGAGGTCCACTTCCCGTACCCGGTTGCGGTAGGCCGATTGGAAAGGGCCTTCCACCAGCACCGCCAAAGGAAAATGCCCGGGCCCGAATGCCGCCGGATCGGGTTCGCTCCCGATAATATCCAGGCTGATCAGTTTCGGGGTGCCCTCCAGGCGCGATCGGGGCGAAGACCGGTAGAGCACCGTTTTGCGATAATCGTTTGCCAGGGTATCGATGCTGCCCGCGAATTGCAGGCGCAAAGCCTCCAGATTGGTGTTGATCGGGTGGTTGTCGGGCGAAAGGACCATGGGGTCGTATACCCAGGGGACAGGGCTGTACTGCGAGTCGTTCCCTTCCCCGGTGGCCAGCACGATCTGGCTGCAGACCAGGTCGGCCACCAGGTT
>DATIPV010000377.1:0-4313 GCA_035471525.1 Robiginitalea sp. | reverse complement strand
CTGATGGAGGCCGCCGGGGCTTCATTTAAGTACCCGAACCTGCCGATGGGGGTTACCGACATTGCCTTTACCGCCCAGGTGGTAAACACCACCGGCCAGACCGTCGACACCTACCTTGAAATCCCGGAAGCCCGCTTTACCATTGATCGCGACGCCTTTGCCATGCATGCCCGCATCCGGGAACTCACCGGCAACCCCAGGGTAGAAGGGGCCGTGAAGGGAACCATAAACCTGGCCAACCTGAGTAAGGCCTACCCGGTAGACCCCGGGCAGGAACTCAGCGGCCTGCTGAAGGCCGACCTGCAGTCGGCTTTCGACATGGCTTCGGTAGAGCAGGGCAAATACGAAAACACCCGTACCTCGGGCACTTTGCAGCTTACCAACGCCGCCTTCCGCACCGCTTCCTTCACCCAGCCCGTGAAATTGCAACAGGCCAGCCTGAGTTTCGACCCCAGAACCGCCCGCCTGGAAACCCTGAAAGGGACCCTGGGCAGCAGCGACTTTGACCTGACCGGGCGCCTGGAGAACTACCTCGGGTATCTGCTGAGCGACGGCCTGCTTACAGGGGATTTCAGCCTGCGGGCCGAGCGCCTGGCCGTAGCCGATTTCCAGAGCCCGGATGCGCCGGTCGCCCAGGAGCAGGCACCCCCGGCAGCGGCATTCAGCATTCCGGCAAACCTCGATTGCACCATACGGGGCCATGCGGCAACCGTGCTCTACGACAACCTGCCGTTGCGGGAAGTTACGGGAACCCTGCTCATCCGGGACCAAAGCCTGCAATTGCAGGAGGTTCGCTCCCGTACCCTGGATGGGGTGCTCGCCCTGAACGGGGAGCTGAGCACGCGTACGGGCAAGCCGGAATTCCGCATGGACCTGGGGGTAGATGGCTTCCGGATCCGGGAAGCCCTGGAATCGATCGAATTGTTCCGCACCCTGGCCCCCATTGCCTCCATCCTGGAGGGCAGGCTCAATTCGCAGATTAGCCTGAGCGGCCTGCTGAACAACGACTTCAGCCCCGACCTGATGAGCCTGGGAGGGCGGGTGGTGGCCGAAGTGCTGGCTGCAAAGCCCAGCGGCCAGAAGGCCCAGGTGCTGCAGGCCCTCGGCGATCGCATGGATTTCGTAAACCTGGAGGAACTGGACCTGAAGGGCTTGAAAACCTACCTTTCCTTTGAAAAAGGCCAGGTGGCCGTGAAGCCCTTTTCCTTCCATTACCGGGATATTGCGGTTAGGGTACAGGGGAGCCATACCTTCGACCAGCAGCTCAGCTACCAGGCCACCTTTGACGTGCCCGCCCATTACCTCGGGGCCGAGGTAAACCGCCTGCTCATGCAAATAAAGGAACCCGGCCTGGATCAGGCTACCGTTCCGGTGGCCGCCCGCATCGGAGGGAGCTATACGCAGCCCACTGTCGAAACCGACCTGCAGGAGGCTGTCAGGAACCTGACAACCCGCCTGGTGGACTACCAGAAACAAAAATTGCTGGCCGGCGGGCAGGCGAAGGCCGAAGAGTTGCTGGGCAGTCTGCTGGCCGGGGGCCGCGACAGCACGGCTGCAGCCGATACCACCAACACCAGTCTGGGGAAAGTAGTGGGGGACGTACTGGGGGCTGCCACCCAGAAAACCACCAAAGCAAACGATTCCGCGGCCGCACCCGCGAATGATGCCGTTAAGGAAGCTGCCCGCAATGTGCTGGGAGGCCTGCTGAAAAAGAAGAAGGAGCCGGAACCCGTCAAGAAGGACAGCCTGCAGTAAAAATGAGAAGGGGAGGGGCTTACCCGATCATAAGGCCGATGAAGTAGCCCTCGCTGCCGCGCACATTAAAGACCGTGTCGTCTTCAAAGAGCAGGTACTGCCCCTTGATGCCCATAAGCCGGCCTGCGTATTCGGGTTGCTTTTCCAGGTTGAGGCTCTTTACCTTCCCCGGATGCCGCAATACGGGGAACTCCATGTGGGTTTCCTGGGTCGATTCGATGAAATAGGGCTGCGCTTCTTCCGGGATGAATGCCCGCAGCCGCTCCCGCCAGGCGAACAGGTCCACGTCTTCCAGCTTGCCGGTGAGCATGCTGCGCCAGTTGGTCTTGTCGCTCACATGCTCTTTGAGCGCCACTTCCGTAATCCCCGCCAGATACCGGTTCGGGGTCTCCACGATCTCGATGGCCTCGTGGGCGCCCTGGTCGATCCAGCGGGTCGGGATCTGCGATTTACGGGTAACCCCCACTTTTACGCTGCTCGAATTGGCCAGGTACACCACATGGGGCTGCAATTGCATTTTTTTCTCGAAGGCCAGGTCGCGGTCTTCCTTGTCCAGATGGGCCCGGCTCAGTTCCGGATGCATGATCCAGTCGCCGGCCATGGGGGTCTCGAAAAAGCAGGTCCGGCAGAAGCCCTGCCGGAAAATAGGCCGGTCTTCCCCGCATTGGAGGCACTGGTATTTGATGAAGCGTATGCCGAGGCGGCGCTCCAGAAGGAGGTTTACGTGCACGAAATCTTCCGGAAAGAGCAGGTAGTACTGAATGGGCTGGCCCCATTCGGTTTGCATTTTCTGTAAAACACCTTCGTAATGCATGCGCACGGGTTTTTAACGCGCAGAATATTCCTATCTTTAGCTTCCGCGCTAGGCGCCTAAAGATACCCAAAAATGCCCATTCCGCTGTTCAATTCCATCGCCTCCTGGTTGCTGAAAAAGCGGTTCCACCAAATTGAACTCTTCCTCAAGTATCCGGCAGAGGTGCAACAGGAAGTGCTGCAGCAATTGCTCGAATTCGCAGACGAGACCGAATTGGGCAAAATGTATGGTTTTGAAAGCATTACAGATTACGAGTCTTTTGCGGGAAAGCTGCCCGTGGTAACCTACGAGGAGTTCGAGCCCCTGATCGAGCGAACCCGGAAAGGGGAACAAAACCTGTTCTGGCCCACGGAGATCCGCTGGTTTGCGAAAAGCAGCGGCACCACCAATGCGAAGAGCAAGTTTATTCCGGTGAGCAGCGAAGCCCTGGAAGACTGCCACTACAAATCGGCCAAAGACCTGCTCTGCCTCTATTTGAACAACAACCCCAATTCCCAGCTCTTCAACGGCAAAAGCCTTAGGCTGGGCGGCAGCATGCAGCTGTACGAAGACAACGGTTCCTTTTTCGGCGATTTGTCTGCCATACTGATCGACAACATGCCCTTCTGGGCCGAATTGAGCAGCACCCCAGGCAGCAGGGTTTCACTGATGAGCGAATGGGAGAGCAAGCTGAAGGCCATTATACAGGAAAGCATACAGGAGAATGTGACCAGCCTGGCCGGGGTACCGTCCTGGATGCTGGTGTTGCTCACCCAGGTACTGAAAGATACCGGGAAGCAAAACCTGTTCGAAGTCTGGGAAAACCTGGAAGTATACTTTCACGGCGGGGTAAACTTCAACCCCTACCGCGAACAGTACCGGCGGCTGCTCCCGGGCGATTCATGTCAGTATTACGAGATCTACAACGCCTCGGAGGGCTTCTTTGCCATACAGGACCGCAACAACAGCCAGGACCTGCTGCTGATGCTCGATTACGGCATCTTTTATGAATTCATCCCCATGGATTCCTTCGGCACGCCGCGCCAGCGTGTGCTGCCCCTCTGGGAGGTGCAGACCGGGGTCAACTACGCCATCGTAATTACCACAAACGCAGGCCTGTGGCGCTACCTGGTGGGCGATACGGTGCGGTTTACCAGTACCGATCCGTACCGCCTGCGCATTACCGGCCGCACCAAGCACCATATCAATGTTTTTGGGGAGGAGCTCATCATCGAAAATGCAGAAGACGCCCTGAGGCATACCTGCCAGCTCTGGCAGGCCAGTATCAAAGACTACACAGTGGCGCCCGTATTTATGTCGGAAGCCGAAAAAGGGGCCCACGAGTGGCTGGTCGAATTCCGACAGCCGCCGAGCGACCTGCAGGCTTTTGGCCGCGACCTCGACAAGGCGCTGCAGTCGCTCAATTCCGATTACGAGGCCAAACGCTACAAGAACATCACACTGAATCCGCTGCGACTGCACCAGGCCCGGGAAGGCCTTTTCTACGACTGGCTCAAATCCAAGGGCAAACTCGGAGGGCAGCACAAGGTGCCCAGGCTCTCCAATACGCGGGAATACCTCGACGAACTGCTGGAGCTGAACCAGCAACTGGCGGCCCGCTAATTCCTTCCGCAAAGCGGTCTTACACGGAATAGTCGGTTCCTGCGTGCCGCCGTTTCATTCGGTTTTGTCTGATTGTCAAAATCGTAGCATACTTCTTGCCAGACCAGGCGGCCCAGGGAAGATAGATCCAGGATACTATTTT
>DATIPV010000376.1:0-5984 GCA_035471525.1 Robiginitalea sp. | reverse complement strand
CCATTTCCTCAGACGGCATTATGGACTGGCTCCATAGTTTCGGGGTGGAAAACTTCGTTACCCAAATGCCCTCTGACCTGGAATACGACCCGATGCTGAGCGTGGTGGCCGAATGGCGCGATCGGGAGACCCTTTTTGAGGATCACCTCGACAATGCGGTAATGGACGTGCTGATAAGCCGTGCCAATGCCGGTGAAAAACTCGGCTACAATCTGTGGCTGTTGCCTTTGGCCAGGGTGCTCAAAGGGTATTCCTTCCTGCTAACCACCTTTGGCAAACCAGGCCTTATCCCCGAAGGGATGTCGGCAGTTACCGCCTTGAAAAACAATGATTTTGTGGCGCGTTTCCAGCATCTTAAATCCCTTACCAGATCCAGGGCGGAAGCTTTTGAGCGGGAGTACGCCTATACGCCACCTTACTGGCAACTCGTGAGCTTTGCAGAGGCAGGCGTCAGGGAATAGCCCGCAGCCGTTTTGGGACGCATGGTATCCTGTCGGGGTTCTGCGCTTTCTGCACCCACCCGTTGTGCAACCGTTTCCAGCAGATACGGGTCTTGGCCTGGCCCCGGCCGCCCTTTGTGAAATTCCTGAAATGCGCCGGCTTAACGCCGGGCGTAAAATTCACTATCTTGAAAAGCGTTAATCCAACCTCCGCCCATGCTCAAATACCTCCGCCAGTTTCGCCAGCGCCTCCTCGCCAAAAACCAGACCGGCAAATACCTGCTGTATGCCGGCGGTGAAATTATTCTGGTGGTGATCGGGATCCTGATTGCCTTGCAGATCAATAATTGGAATGAGGAAAGACTGGCCAGGGAACAGGAATCCATCTACTATTGCAAAATCAAGGAAGATCTTGAATTAGACAGAAACAGCCTGGTTGGTATATTGGAAGACAACCATAAAAGGACTGAAATCGGCAAGAAATTGTTGTTGAAACTGCATCAGACCCCGAAAGACAAGTCTGTTATTATGGATGATTATTTATCTGCTGTTAGATCCAATGTTTTTTACCCGAATAATTCGGCCATTACGGATATTACCTCCTCCGGAAAACTATGGCTGCTCCAGGATGGAAAATTAAAAGAACAAATCCTTAGATACTACACGGATATGGATAATTTCCTTAGCATAGTCCATAAAAATCAAAGTGAGGTAACAGATCGCATCTTCCAGTACGACAATGCCTTGGAATTCGGCGCCCATCAGACCTTTTACCGGGAAGAATTCGGGGAAGAATTAATGGCCTTGCTGCCAGACGTTAACTGGCAAAGGGACAAGGAAAGTCCGTATTTTAAGAAATTCGAAGAACATATCGCCATAGCGGTTATTATCGCCGCCCGGGAAAAGCAAGTTTTAAGCACTTTACAGGCGAGAATTGAGCAAATTCTTCCCTCATTGGACCAGGTTTGTAAGGTTAGACCGATTGAATAATTGAGCCCGAAGTACGTAATTAAAATGAACTGACAATGCTACGCTTCTTCCGTCAGCTCCGCCAGCGCCTGCTCGCTGAAAACAAGGTCAGCAAATACGCGCTTTATGCGATTGGAGAGATTGTATTGGTAATAATAGGGATCTTGATTGCGCTGCAGGTGAATAACTGGAATTCTGAGCGCCTGGATCGGATAAAAAGCCAGAATTACCTGGAAAAGCTCCACGGGGAAATGCAATCTATGATCTCGGTGTATAAACGTCAGAAAATGAACGCACAAGAGAGACACGAAGAAGCCCTGGAAGCTCTGAAATACGTCGAGTCCTGCGGTGAAGAGAAAAATTATGAATCCTCGTTTAGCCAGACCTTGCTATCGCATCAGACCCTGATGAAATACAGGGAAATACGAAATACCTATGACGAAATGATCGCAGCGGGAGCTTTTGCATCTGTTCCCGACATGTCTGTGAAAGGCACCATATTCATCGCGTTCAACGTGCTTGCTGCCGGCCAGAGTCAAATAGACTACTTCCGGGATGAAGTGGGCAGGGCGAGTGCCGTTATCAATGCCCACGTTTCGTTCTCGTACGATAACAGCGGGTCGCTAACGGTGGCCTATGATATGCAGCGCCTCTGCCCAAATGCCACCTTCAGGAATGCCCTGGTGGAAATAATAGATGCCCGCGAGGATTGGATAGTGGGACTGGATTTTATTACCACGGCCATGGAGGAAGCCCGGGATGCGATTGAGGCTATGAACCAACCCGTCAAATAACATGCTCCGATTCTTCCGTACCCTCCGACAAAGACTTCTCGCCGATAAACAGGTCGGCAAATACCTGCTGTACGCCCTGGGAGAGATTATCCTTATTGTCGTGGGGGTTTTGATCGCCTTGTACCTGGATAATGTCAATGACGAAAAACAGGCGAAAGAAGTGGAGGTTCAATTGCTGATGGAACTGAAATCGAACCTGGCGAGCAACATGGAAATTCTGGAAAGGACCCTTATCACCGAAACGGAATATCTGGCCTACAATGAAATGATCCTGGAATATCTGGATAATCGCAGACCCTACGATGAGGGGCTCGACCGGGCGTTCGGGGTGTATTTCTGGACCGTTACCACCAACCCGGTAACCGGGGGCTATGAGTTTCTGAAGTCGAAGGGGATTGATCTGATTTCCAGCGACAGTTTGCGCAAAAGGATCAGCTTTATCTTCGACAATGAATTCTCCATCCTGAAAAATGAAAATGAGGTGTGGTCGAACAATCTGCAGCAAAACATTTCCTATCCGTACCACGTGAAACATTTCAGGCGGTATTATGCCCCTGAGAAGGATTCCGTCGAAGCCGAACGGGCCAGACCTTTCGACTATGAAAGCCTGCTGGTCGATAACGAATTCAAAAGCATCAATTCGGAAATCATTTCCAACCGGAAGTGGAATATCAACAGTTTGCAAACCCTGATGCGCGCGATTCAGGAATTAATCATTCAGATCGAAGCGGAGCTGAACGAATGAAGCTTCTTTGACCCGGTTTTGCCTCCATGCAAGACCCCTTTCCCTCGATGCCTTTTGACCCTTGGGCCGACCTTTCGGGCCCTTGCAACGCCCTGAATGCCGGGGCGCCTCAGGGGGCGGGGTATCCGGCCAGGGCCAGAATCGCTTCGGGGGTCATTTCGCTGAGCTCCAGTATATCTTTCCCGGATCGGAGCAGGGCCTGCCGAACGATATAATTCCCGGCCCGGTACCCGATAAAGGTCCGGCCGTCGGGATGAACGCCTGAAACCCATTTGGAATAATCCGCTCTTTTGGGAAGGGCCAGGATTTCACGAACCCAGGCATCTGTTTCGGGCGGGTAGCTGTTGCCCTCCTGCCGGTTTCCGGTGTAGATCTCGGCAAAAACCACGGCAAGGCCCTCGTTGACCGCCGCGGTGGGGATACCCGGCCCAAACCGGTTTCCATTCAGGGTCCAGCCCCGTGCCACGTGGTGCAATTCGTGGTACATCACCGTTCTTAATCCGGCCCGGGCTGCCCCTGACAAACCCCCGGGGAATACATTCGACAGCTCGATACGCACATCGCCCACCGGGCTGTGCGCCTCTGAGCGACCGGTAGCCCCGTCGACGATGTCGATGTTGCGGTCAATGATCCCCAGGGTGATGCGAAGCTGCCTGGGAAGGGTTGGCAACAGGACCCGGATGTCCCGTTCCGACGATTCGACGATCTCTGTAATCAAGGCTCTTTCGGTTTGGGTAAATGTAAAAGCGCCCTCCTCGAAAAGGATCTCCAGAGGTGAGTAAGGTTGCATCTGCCCTTGTGCCGATCGGGGGAAGGCCTGCCCGGCCAACAGGCTGATGAGGAACAGGGGAATGTACGGAAGATTTCTCATGTCAGAAGCTATCAGGGTTATCAGACCCTTACGCAAGGAGCAATGGGTTGTTGCGTAATGCCGGTCCATCCCAGACGACCCGGAGGGCGAATCGTTACAGGGGCGGGGTATATTTCCCCGGGGCTCCGCCCTTTCCCCCGGTCGGAAGAAATGCTCCCAGCCCGCAATTCGGGAGCATGTTGACGAGGTTTTGCCCCTATTTCTCCGTATCTTTTCTCAGCCATGCAAAACGAACATGCACCCTATACCGGAATTAAGGTCGAAACCCACTTCGGCGGGCGCAGCGGCTGGATAAGGGCCTCTGTTCTGGGAGCCAACGACGGCATCCTCTCCACGGCCAGCCTGGTGATCGGGGTGGCGGCCGCAAGCGCCACCCGCGAACCCATCCTGCTGGCCGGCCTGGCGGGCCTGGTGGCGGGGGCCTTTTCCATGGCTGCGGGCGAATACGTGTCGGTGAGTTCGCAATCCGATATCGAAACGGGCGACCTGAACCGGGAAAAATCGGAATTACGCGACTTTCCCGAACAGGAGCTGGCAGAATTGACCCAGGTATATGTAAAGCGCGGGCTGGATGGAACCCTGGCCCGGCAGGTGGCAGAACAACTGACTGCTCACAACGCCCTGGAAGCCCATGCCCGCGACGAACTCGGCATCAATGAGATTACGAGGGCCCGACCCCTGCAGGCAGCCCTTTCTTCGGGTGGCTCCTTTACAGCGGGGGGATTGTTGCCCCTGGCCGTGGCCTGGCTGGCCCCGCTTTCCTGGATGGAGTACCTCCAATACGGGTCTGCCCTGCTCTTCCTGATAGCCCTGGGGGCCATTGCGGCCCGGGCCGGAGGTT
This sequence comes from Robiginitalea sp., assembly GCA_035471525.1. Classification (GTDB taxonomy): domain Bacteria; phylum Bacteroidota; class Bacteroidia; order Flavobacteriales; family Flavobacteriaceae; genus Robiginitalea. The sequence goes on along the minus strand of DATIPV010000376.1, from coordinate 1,324 downwards.
CTTCGGTGAAAAAAGCCATCTGGCGGATCATGGTTTGGGGCACCATTGCCATGGCCATGTCGGCAGCCATTGGCTATCTTTTCGGAACGGCCATCCTGTAAGGCCGTTCTCTTTATCGATCAAGAGAGCCTTTCAACCGGGTATGGCTGCTGATTACTTTAGCTTTTTAGTATATTCCGGAAGTTTTATTAACTTGATACTTTAAATCCAACCCGTTACAATGAAAAAAGCTATCCGTATTGTCGGTGGGTGCGCCCTGCTGCTGTTCGTGGCCTCCTGCGAGAAAACCGGGGGCGAAGCCGTATTCGAAAACCTGGAGCAGCAAAACGCCCTGCTGGTGGAAAACAGCTACCAGGCCATTCCCGGCCAGTATGTGGTAACCTTCCACCGGGGCACCCTGGAAGCTTCCAAGGCCGCCAAAGGAGCCACAGCCTATAAGGAAGCAACGGCTGCCGGCAAAACCCAGATCCTCTCGGCCTTCAGCAAACTGGCCCTGAGCGCCGATGCGATAGGCAAGGTGTACATAGCGTCTGTAGAAGGATTTTCTGCCAAACTCAATGAATCGCAACTGGCCCAACTGGGCAGCGACCCCCGCGTAAAATCGATCGAGCAGGATTACCTGATTATCCTGGCCCCGCCCCCCGGGAAAGGACCCGGCAGCGGCGGCGGTGGCGACAGTGGCTCTTCCACCCAGGAAACCCCCTACGGCATTGCCCGGGGGGGGGGCGGCGGCACCTATAATGGTAGCGGCAGGGCTTTCATTCTGGATACCGGGATCGACCTGGACCACGAAGACCTGAACGTGGATGCTTCCAGAGGCTTCAATGCCTTCACGAGCGGCAAAGACAGCTGGGACCTCGACGACGGCAACGGGCACGGCACCCACGTGGCCGGTACCGTGGCAGCCATTGACAACAATCTGGGTGTTGTGGGCGTAGCCCCCGGGGCCACCGTAATACCCGTGAAGGTGCTCAGCGCCCGGGGCAGCGGCTCCTATTCCGGGGTGATCTCAGGGGTAGACTTCGTGGCGGCCAACAGAGAAGCCGGAGATGCAGCTAACATGAGCCTGGGCGGACCCGTTTCAGTTGGCCTGGACAATGCCGTAGAAGAAGCCGCTGCTGCCGGCGTAAAATTCGCCCTGGCCGCCGGCAACGAGAGCGACGATGCCAACAACCACTCCCCGGCCCGCGCCAATCACAATAACATTTACACGGTATCTGCCATGGATGCCAACAACAACTTCGCGTACTTCTCCAATTACGGCAACCCGCCCATCGATTACTGCGCCCCGGGGGTTTCCATCCTTTCGACCTGGAAAAACGGG
>DATIPV010000375.1:0-6215 GCA_035471525.1 Robiginitalea sp. | reverse complement strand
ACAGGACCGTTAAAATCGCAAGCAAGATGGAAGATCTCAAAGGAAAAGTAGCCTATATAACAGGGGGCAGCATGGGGATAGGTTACGGCATTGCCCAGGTATTGCTTCGTCAGGGCATGCGCGTGGCAATCAGCGGGCGAGACGAAAGACGGATCCGGGAGGCGGCCGACTCCCTGGACCGTGAACACGCCATGCCTCTTGTTTCAGATGTGACCCGACTCCGCGACGAGGAAGAAGCCGTAGAGGCCATCCTGAATCGCTGGGGGCGCCTCGATGTGGTGGTGGCAAACGCGGGGGTAGGGCATTTTGCCCCGGTAGACGAGCTGTCCGAAGACCACTGGCACCAGATGATGGACACCAACCTTACGGGAATCTTCCATACCCTGAAGGCAGCCCTGCCCGCTTTGAAGAAATCCCGGGGATACTACATTACGGTGGCCAGCCTGGCGGGGGCTAATTTTTTCGCTTCCGGCGCCGGGTATAACGCTACGAAGTTTGGGGTGGTTGGCTTTACGCAGGCGGTTATGTTAGACCTGCGCCCCCACGACATTAAAGTGTCTACCATTATGCCGGGGTCGGTTGCCACCCATTTCAACCGCAATCGGCCTTCCGAAAAGGACGCCTGGAAAATCCAGCCCGAGGATATTGGGGAATTGGTGCTGGACCTGTTGCAGATGAACCCCCGTACGCTTCCGAGCAAGATCGAGGTAAGGCCCTCCCGCCCCGACCGCAAGTAAGGGTTAGGCCTCTGCTGTCCGGAATGGTACACGGGTATCGAAAAGCTCCAGCAATAACAGGGTTAATTGCTCCTCGAACAGCCTGAGCTGTTCAGGCCCCAGGCCCTCTTCCTGATTGCGCGAATCGAGTTTCAGGCCGAACCATTGGCGCCCTTCCCCCAGGTTTTTAAAAGAGATTACACCGGCTTTTAAGTCCCTTCCGGGGGTGTGCCGGGAGAAAAGCCAGGCGTAACACAGCAGTTGCAGCGCCTTGGCGCGATCGGGAACCAGGCGAAGGCTTTCCCAATCGGGTATCCGGAGCTGCCCGGCTTGTACCAGCCCGCTCTTGTAATCGATAATCCGCAAGGCACCGTCTACCTCTTCAATCCGGTCTATCGTCCCTTTGATATGGGCCGAAAACCCGAGTCCGGGTACTTCCAGGGGAAATTTCAGCTTTTGCTCCACCCCCAAAATTCGAATCGTCTGCCGCTGAGAAGCCGCTATTTCCCGATCCAGAAAGAGTTCCACGTACTGGTGCAGCACCCGCAGCGCTATCAGGTTGCGCCCTTTGGCCTGACTGCCTTTCAGGTAATGTTCTTCAAAGGCTTTTTGCACCCGCCCGGGAGCTTCCTTTTTGGCCCTGCCCAGGTTTTCCCGGTTCAATACCAGGCCCACCAGGGGGCTGTAGAGGTCTTCGAGGGCCTGGTGCAAAACAATCCCGAAGGTATTGGCCGCCACCGTTTCTTCAAGCTCGTCCGAATCGGGGATGCCCAGCACATTTTTCCGATAGAAGTCCATGGGGTCCTGAATGTACCGCGCCAGCGACGTAGGGGAAAAACCGCTTTGGGCTATTTCCCTGAGACGCGCCTGCAATGCCCCGTCTTTTTGTACCTCTCGCAGCGGATAATGCCCATGGCCTACTTCGGGCGTACCAATGTGGTACTCGATAAAAGGCTCGAGCAGCGGGTCGGTACGGAGCTGGCTGACAAACCGGCTCGGCTCGCCACCTTCCAGGGCGTCCGGTTCGGTATTGTAACAGATGTATATGTTGCGGGCCCGCTGCAATAATCGATAGAAATGGTAGGCGTAGACAGCGTCTTTCTCCTTGTACGTGGGCAGGCCGAACTCGCGTTTTACATCGAACGGGATAAAGGAATTGTTCGATTTGCCCGATGGCAGAATCCCCTCGTTCACTGAAGTGATGATAACGGTTTCGAAATCGAGGTTCCGGCTTTCCAGCATCCCCATGATCTGCAATCCCTGCAAAGGTTCCCCTTCAAAATCTAGTTTTTCACCTGCAAGCAACTGTCTGAAAAGCGCCTGCAGGGAGCGGAGGTCGGTCACAAAAGGGTAGGCCGTGCACAATCCGTGCAATTGGGCAAAGAGCTGGTCAAAACGGAACAGGTACTCCAGGGCGAGGCGGTCGTTTTCGTGCAGGTAGGCGTCCCTCAGGGCGTCGATCAGGTCCCGGAAGTTCTCAACCTGTTTTAGGGGGGACAACGTTTCAGAGGGGAACAACCGATCGAGCACCCCCCGTGGCATGCCGACCTTTTCCCAGTCGGCCCGGCTGGCAAAAAATGAATTTTCCCGTATGAGCCCTGCCCGCGCTTTTCCTGCATGGAATCCTTCTTTCCGGTACCAGGTTTGCAGGAAGGGATGGCTGAGCAACCTGAGAACGCCGTGTATATTCCAGCCCGAAGGGCCTTTGCGCAAGCGAAGGTCCATCAGGAGCAGGAACAATTGGGCCAGGGGGCTGGCATGCAGCGGGGAGCCCATGGTCACGTTGGCTGAACCGACTTCTTCAGGGAGGCTGTGAAGCACCGGATTTAGGAGGGATTCATCGCCCAGCACCAGGGCGGTGCGGCTCAGGGATTCGGGTCTGGACCGGGCCAGTTCAGCGAGGAGCCCGCCGCAGTATTTGGCCTGTGAGACCGCCTTGGGCAGGCCGATAAGCCTGATGGCCTTGCCTTCCCTGAAATAGTCGCTCTTACCCAGGAGCACCCCCCTGAGTTCCGGCCAGTTGGCCAGGTGGCGCCGCAGGAAGAGGCCGGCGTCGTGCGCCGTATTGTCCACATAGTAAGGATCTGCATCCCAGTAGATACGGCCATTGCCATCCTTGAGGAATTTCCGGATAATCTGACTTTCGGCTGTATTCAGGGCGTTAAAGCCCATAAACACAAACCGGTGGCCGGCATGGGCCTTGCAAAAGGGGTCAACCCTTTCAGCGGCCAGCCTGTACAGCAGGCCCTGGTAGCCGAGGCCTTCGGAAAGCAGGCTGGAACGGAAGCGGTTATAAATGGGCAGCAGCGATTTCCAAAAGGCAATGCGCCGATCTATCATGGGCGTACTTCGGCCATCGGGCGACCAGTTCCGGATTTGCCCGAGGTTGGCCAGCGTTTGGAAGAGGCCAGGGGCATCGACCAGGTAGCGGTCCAGCTCATTAAAGTCCTGCAGCAGTAGCGCGCCCCATTTTATGAAGTCGTCGAAGGATTCCTTTTCGAGCCCCTCCTGGTCGAGGTATGCCTCATAGAGGCGAAACAGCAGGTGCGGTTCCTGGGCATAGCGCAAGCCGGAGATCCGCTCAATAAAATCCTCAATACTCCATATCTCCGGGGAAAGCATGGCCTTTTGTGCGCGTTGGGCCATGAGATTTTTCAAAAAGAATCCGGCCCGCTTGCTGGGAAGTACAAAGACATGGGCAGCGGGATCGGTTTCCCAATCGGGCAGCATGTCGAGAACGGAATCGAGGAAGGATGACATATCCTAAAAATATAGAAGCCCTGGCAATGTTGCCAGGGCTTCACTCAGAATTTAAAAATCAGGACTTAGTTGTTGGGAGTTTCTCCGTGGATTTCAACCCGTCGGTTCGTCCTTCTTCCCTCGCGGGTATTGTTGTCAGCAATCGGACGGTCTTCACCGTATCCAATAGCGGTCATCCGGTTAGACGGGATGCCTTTTTCAATCAGGTAGTTCATCACGCTTTGAGCTCTTTCCTGAGAAAGTGCCTGGTTGCGCTCTGCACTGCCAGTGCTGTCAGTGTGACCCTCGATACGGAAGCGTACGTTCGGGTAGTCATCCAGGATGTCGGCAATGTTATCCAGTACGGCACCTGACTCAGTCTTGATGCTAGACTTGCCGGTATCGAAGAGGATAGTCTTGGCGTAGTCGAGCAGCGCTTTGCGAACAGACTCGGTAACTTCTGGGCAACCCATGTTGGCAACAGTACCTACGAGATCCGGGCACTGGTCGTCTTTGTCAACCACACCATCGCCATCTCTGTCAGGCCAGGGGCATCCATTGTTTTCAGCCGGTCCGGCTTCATTCGGACACTCGTCGTCTTTGTCAGCAACACCGTCGCCGTCTGAATCGGGACATCCGGCCAAAGCAACCAGTCCGGGAGTGTTCGGGCAAGCGTCATCCTTGTCGATCACGGTATCGCCGTCGCTGTCAGGACATCCGTTGTATTCTTTCGGGCCAGGCGTGTTCGGGCAGGCGTCTTTGCTGTCTTCGATGCCGTCTCCATCTGTGTCGGGGCATCCGTTGAAGGCTTCCAGGCCAGCAACTTCCGGACAGGCATCGTCGCGGTCGTAAATGCCGTCACCGTCAGTGTCGGTTCCGCCAAAGCGGATCGAAACACCGGCCATGTGCTGGAAGTGCGTCATTCCGTAATCTTCGAAGGCGTGCTTGTATTGCGTTTGAACAGTCAGGCCAAAGAAATCGTTGAACCAGTAGCTCAGACCAACTCCTCCGTTTACGGTTCCGGCTCCGATTTCGTCAACCCAGGTGTAACCTCCACCGAATTCAACGAAAGGCTGCAGCCTGCTGCCGTCGAGGATGTTGTACTTGAGGGTACCATCCACTCCGTAGTAGGAAAGGTCGTCTACAGTGGTGTCGCCCAATTTTGAAATCCGGTTCAGAGACCCCCGAACGCCAAAAGAAAACCCGTCACCGATGTATCTCGAAACATGAAGATAAGAAATAGAAGGCAGTAGATTCCAGCGCTTTGCGTTGAAATAATCGCTGAAAAGGGCGCCTGTTTCGTAAGGAGGCAGGTGGATCGCACGATCTGAGTTTGTAGGATATACGTCAACAGCGTTGACACCTAAGCTTATTTGCCAAGGATTATTCTGATCCTGTGCTTGAATGTTGTTAAACCCTAAAAGGAGCAGGCCAACAACAAATAGTCTGCTAAGCTGTTTCATGTTCAAAATTTTAAGTTTAAGTGTTTATCAAAAACAAATGTAAGTTGTTAAGAATTATTAACAAAATCAATTTCCCTTTTTTTTACGCCTGTTTCAGATTGTTTTAGGGCCTCAGATTACGCCGAGTTCGAGGCCGACTTCCCGGAATGCTGCCAGGGCTTTATCCAGGTGTTCGGGTTCGTGAGCAGCCGAGAGCTGAACCCGTATCCGGGCCTTCCCCTGGGGGACTACCGGATAGAAGAACCCGATAACATAAATACCCTTCTCTAGCAGGCGCGAAGCCATCTTCTGGGAAAGCTTGGCATCGTAGAGCATTACGGGGACTATGGCCGAATCGCCGTCGATGATGTCGAACCCGGCCTGCTTCATGCCTTTTTTAAAATAGGCCGTATTGGCATCGAGTTTTTTCTTCAGGGCCTGGTCGCGTTTCAGGATTTCAAAAACTTTTATGGAGGCGCCTACTATAGCCGGGGCCAGGCTGTTCGAGAACAGATAAGGGCGCGAGCGCTGCCGCAGCATCTCGATAATTTCCCTTTTTCCGGTGGTGTAACCGCCCATGGCTCCCCCAAGGGCCTTGCCAAGGGTCCCCGTAATGATATCGATACGGCCCAGGACGCCTTTTTCTTCGAGGGTTCCGATGCCCGTTTCGCCGATGAAACCGGTGGCATGGCACTCATCGATCATAACCAGGGCGTCGTGCGCCTCGGCCAGGTCGCAGATCTGGTCCAGGGGGGCGACAAGTCCGTCCATGGAAAACACGCCATCGGTAACGATCAATTTAAAGCGCGCTCCGTCGGCATCGGCCTGCCTCAACTGCGTTTCCAGGTCTTTCATGTCTCCGTTGGCATACCGATAGCGCATGGCCTTGCACAACCGCACCCCGTCTATGATGGAGGCGTGGTTCAGGGCATCGGAGATAATCGCGTCTTCGGGGCCCAGCAGGGGTTCGAAAACCCCTCCGTTGGCATCGAAAGCGGCAGCATACAGAATGGTGTCTTCGGTTCCGTAAAATTGCGCAATGGTCTGTTCCAGTTTTTTGTGGATGTCTTGCGTGCCGCAAATGAATCGCACCGACGACATGCCGTAGCCATGGCTGTCGAGGGTGTCCTTGGCCGCCTGGATGACTTCGGGATGGGAAGACAACCCCAGGTAATTGTTGGCGCAGAAATTCAGCACCTCCTGCCCGGTCGAAATCCGGATAACCGGCCCCTGCGGGGAGGTGATAATCCGCTCTTCCTTGAACAACCCGGCTTCGCGGATTGCCTGTAATTCGTTTTCCAAATGGGACTTGATGGCT
>DATIPV010000374.1:0-8965 GCA_035471525.1 Robiginitalea sp. | reverse complement strand
TGGGGATCTGAAGTGCCGGGCGCTGTTTCGGCCTGTTGTGGGGTTTTTTCAATCCCTTCTGGCGTGAGGTCGTATATCCAGGAAAAAACCACCCAAATGGGAAAGCCCACAATCAAGGCAGTGACAAGCCATCTGAAAACCCAATCTGGTATATCATAGGCCGGAAAAATGATATCGCCCACCTGCACTACCATCCAGGCGACCACCAAATAGGCCAGGGCCGCCTTGGGAACGTTCCTCCGTTTTAGTTCGGAAAGGATTCGCTTGAACTTCATGGGTCGCAGGCCGTTGTTTCTGTGCGGGATTTGAGGGTCTCCCGAAAGCCGGATCGCCTCATGCCAATCCCCTTGAACACAGGTCGTCCGCTTATCACATAAAGATACGGAAACAGCGGGATTTTCTTTTCAGGAACACCTGTTTGAGGCCCTGTACCTGCCATAGGGACCGGTCGATAGTTTGGCGTGCTATTGAAATAGATGGCTGCAGGAGGCACCTAGAAAGCTATAAGCAGCGAAAGGCTGTGCTGTGGCATTCCAGACCGTACCCAGGCCGAATCGACCCGTTCGTAAATTACGGTCTCTGATTCCCATAGCTGTTTAATAGCCACGCGTATTTCCTTTTCCCCCGCTGTCCAGGAACCCGCTTTGATCTCTTCAAGGACAAACTGCCCGATGGCCCGGTCTTTCACCAGGCGGTGCCACTCGGCGTGCCCGTTGGCACTCAAAACAAAGCGTTCACTGGCCTGCCTCGGGTTGTCTCCTGTACCCTGTATCAGGTACTGACCCGCGTACTGCTTCATAAAGGGGGATGGCTCGGGCGCCTTCTTTTCCTCGCAGGAAGCCAGCAGGGCAATAGTCAATAGGATCAGCAGCCTTCGCATGCCCCTAAGGTATTGAAATATTCAGAATTTACGGGAAAGAGTGGCGTTGGGCCAAAAGAGAATGGCCGCCGGAATACCGGCGGCCATCTGCATTTTCGAAAATGGTTTGTTTGGAGGGCCGTTTCGGGCCCTAAAAGTCTCACACGGATAAATATAAGAAAAATCCTAAATAATCAAAGGATGCCTCTCAGATTCGCCATTTGCTATTCCTTCTTTTCCTCCTCGGGAGGTTTCTGCATCACATAGGGTTCCGGTTGGGGGTCCAGCGGTTTTAGTTCCTTCCCCTGCAGGGCCGGGTGGTCTGCCGGGATAAACGTAGATCGGAACGTGCTGTAGACCATGGGCATTGGGTCAATGGGGTCCCCATTGGGTTCCCGGATCTGTCCGCGAGAGGGGTTCCAGTACTCCCATACGATTTCGCGCTCCGGGGTCACTTCAAAAAAGCGCCCTGCCGGCCCGGCGTTGATGAAGGTATTTCCGTTTTCCATGCGGTGGGCCCCCGATATGAAACTGGCATAGAAAGAAAGGGTATCCGGGGCAATATATTTCCAGACGGGTTCTTCCGGCCCATAGCGGCCATCGGCTCCCCGGGCGTAGGTCCCGTCTTCCTGCAGAGGGGTCACCAGTTCAAACACGGTGGTGTAATTCAGGCTGTCGGGCACGTTGGGCGCGTTGTTGTTGAAGACGGTCAGGTGCCCGGCCCCGGGCTTGCCGGGCTCGATCCACCGCACATCGTGCTGATACATCAGCTTGCGGGCGGTACTGTCGCCGTGCCGGTAATTCTCAGGGTTGCCCCAGCGGTACAGCACATCGCCCCCCCGGCCGCTTCTGCCACCCGAGTGGGAAGCCGCTTCTTCGGTGGTGGTGCTCTGGTCGATGATCAGGATTTCTGACAGTTCCGGCGAGCTGATGGCGATCTGTTCCAGCTCCGGGTTGTAGTTAATGGCGTTGAAATGGAAGAGATCGGAACCCCGGTTATAGCGGCTCAGGTTCCGATCCGCATTCCCGGCCTTGCGCCACGCATCCAGGGTATCCTGGCTCAGGGCAGGCGGCACGGAGTCGCCCATGTCGAAGTCGATCCATTCCGGGTGCAGGGCCGGGTCGCCATAATTGGGCTTGTCCGGGTCGCTGTCCTGGATCAGGTGGTCGATCAGGTTCCATTCCCAGACGATCTTGCCCCCGAATTCCCCTTCGGGCTGTAACTCGATGATCTTTTCCATCCAGGGCCCGGAAAGGGGCGTCCGGTGAGGCGCGCGCCCCAGGGCTATGGCCTCTTCATAGGAGATGGCGTCGTATACGATGGCCAGGATATTGCCATTGGGCTTTACCGCGAAATCGTGGTGCAGGATCTGTTTTTCATCGGCCAGTTCGTAGCTCCACAGGATTTTCCCGTCCCAGTCGATATGCTCGATCCGCCCGTAGGGCCCGCCAAAGCCGAAAACCGGGTAGTCGGGGTCGTTTTCGCCTACAAAGATGGAGCCGTCGTCCATAATGTAAGGGTTAAAGGCGGAGTAGCCCCCCTTCCATTCGTGCACCACTCTCCCTTCCCGGTCGACCAGGTAGGTAGATCCGGAGGCCGGTACTGAAAACATTACATAACCCGGCGTCAGGCCTTCGGAAGTTTTTATCAGCCCCCTGGGCACAAAATGGCCGAACATATTGCGGCCCTGAGGCTTTTCAGCCTCTTTTGGCCCCTCGCTGCATTGGGAGAGACCCCCCAGCAGCAGTACGCCCAGCAAGTAATAAATGGTTTTTCTCATGGTTTTCGGTTTGAAGTTGTTAGTTAAAGTATTCAAAGTTGATTAAATCTAAGTTAAAAGGGATCGCCACAATCAGGGATCGGGCAATTTTCCGTCCATCCAGAGGCGGGCCGGTTCCAGCCATTCCCGCAGCGGCTGGTACAGGAAACCGTGGTCGAGCCCCGTGTGGATTTCAAGCTGCACGAATTCCAGGGCGTCGGCAGAACGATCTTTCCAATGGTCGTAATTCTTCCCGGCAATCTGGTCCGATCGTTCATAAATGCCCAGAATACGGCCGTGCAGTTTCCAGGAATAGGTGCTTTCGAGGCGGTCGCTGTTGGCCGCCAGCAAGACGTAGTTCACCGGATTCGGGTTCTGGTCCGATACGGCCATGGCCATCTGTGCCCCGGCAGAGGCGCCGATCACGGTAATATCCCCGGCTTTTACGCCTTTGCCGATCAGTTCGTCGATCTGGCCCGAAATCTTCCGGGCATAGGCCTCGAACTGTGTGTCTGGAGGGCGCACTTCGCTGTGAACCTCATAACCAGCGGCTTTCAGGGAATCGACTATGTCTGTATACCGGTAAGGTCCGAACGTTTCGCTTACTGCGTTGATGCCCTGCACCTGCACGATCATGCCGTGCAGGTAGAAGACGTGTTTCCGGGGCTGGGATTGCTGGGCGCAAGACAGGCCTGCCCATAACAGGCAAAGGATGGCGAGCGCAGCAATTGGCTTGTAAAACATGGCTACTTGACAGTTTTGGCATCCGGAACTATCCGTTTTCCGGAGTAATCTAGTATTGAACCGGGGTCAGCGCGACAATTGCAGCCGCACCTCCCGCCTATAGGCATCCCAGGCCGCCAGAAGCTCTGCGAACTTCTCGGGCGCCTGTTGTTTCAGGTCGTGTTGCTCTCCCAGGTCCCTGCTGAGATCGTAGAGCTCAAATTGTGTGCGGTCCAGGGGCCGCGTGGTATTGGTGATCTTCCAGTCTCCCTTGCGCACCATGCCGAATTCGGCGTGTTCCAGGGCAAAAATGTAGTCTTTTGGGTGGGCCGATTCGGCTTCCCCCCGCAGCAGGGGCAGGAGGGAGGCCCCGCGCAGGGGGTAGACCTTGCTGCCCTTCCACCGGTCGGGGTATTGGGTGCCAGACAGGGCATAGGCAGTGGGGGCGATGTCCATAACCGTGGCAAACTCCTCATTGATCGTACCCGGTGCGGCCAACCAGGGCGCTGAGACGATCAGGGGGGCTAACGTGCCCCCGTTGGTGGCGTATTCCTTGAAGTACCGGAAGGGGGCCGTTGCGGCCTCGGCCCAGGGCGGACCATAGGAAATAAACGATTCCGGGCGGCCCATCAGTTCGGCCTGATCGGTAAAGTACGGGTTAATGTACGGGCGGATACCGGGCTCGTTGTAGTAATCTTCCCCGGCAGCCCCGTTGTCGGACATGAAGATGATCAGGGTATTCTCGTATTGTCCCGACTGCCGGAGGTAATCGATAAGCCGGCCGATGTTCCGGTCCAGGTTTTCCACCATGCCGGCGTACAGGGCCATTTTGCGCGATTCCACCACGCGCTGCGCTTCCGGTAGTGCATCCCATGGAACGATGTCGGGATGCAAGTCGGGCAGGGGAGTGCCTTCGGGGACCAGGCCCGCACGGACCAGGCTTTCGAGTCGCTTGCTTCGCAGCGCCTCGTATCCGTCTTTATATACTTCCTCGTACTTTTTCCAGTACTCCTCTGAAACCTGCAGGGGCCAGTGGGGGGCGGTATAGGCCGCATAGGCGAAAAAAGGCCGGCCCTCTTCCCTGTTGTCCTCCAGGTATTGCAGCAGTTTATCCGTATAGAAATCGGTGGAAAAATGCCCTTCGGGCCATTTGGTGGGCCGACCGTCTTCCGTGTAATGAGACTCCGAGCCTTCCCCGAAAATGCCGCGGCCGTTAAAGTGGTTCCCGACGCCCTCCAGCATAACAAACGACCGATCGAATCCCAGGGCGGCCGGGTTGGCCTCCGGAAACCCGCCCAGGTGCCATTTGCCCGCCATCATGGTGGAGTATCCGTCGCGCTGCAGCAATGCCGGTATGGTGGCCACCCGTTCGGTAAGGTAGCCTTCGTAGCCAAAAATGTTGGCCTGTGCCGCCTGGCGGCCCACCCCGGCAATATGGTTGTCGTTGCCGCTCAAGAGCATGGCCCGGGTGGGGGCACACATGGGAGCGGTGTGGAACCGGCTGAAGCGGATGCCCTGACGCGCCAGGCTGTCGAGGTAGGGGGTGTGGATTTCCCCCCCAAAACACCCGAGGTCTGAATAGCCCAGATCGTCTGCGACCAGCAACAGGATGTTGGGCCGGGGGCCAGGGTCTCTGTTTTCGGGTCGGCCCGCACAGGCGACCAATAATGCACAGCACGGCAGGAGGAAGCGCATCAGGGCCTTCCGGCTCATTTTGCCAATTCGCTGCAGTTTTTGCGGGTCGCGCATCAGACAGGGATCATCCGAATCCATTCCGGTTCGTAATTAAAGATTTTCACGCACTCGCCCGGCGGGCGAAGGGGAACAACGACCTGAAGCCGTAATACAGTCTGCCGCGAAGCCCTGCCTTCACGATATGGTTAAAGGTGCTCAAAGGCAGCTTGCGTATTATTTCGTGAGCCAATTCCACTTTTTTGCCGGGCCCCCGCAGGCGGAACTGGGTAGCCTGGGTAGGCCCGTACATCAGGTGGAGCCACATAGCGGGATTCTTGAAAAAATACGCCGTGATGGGCGGGAAGCAGCCTATAATCTTCGCCAGGCCGTTCATGTACCGGTGATAGTCTACCAGGCTGCGGATCCGCGCTGCATTTTCTTCGAATTGTTCCAGGTACATGGCCTCGTCCTGCTTCGCCTCTTCGATCATTTTTTCACGCGCGGGTAATTTCATGTCTCCCGAGAAGATCAGCCCGCAATACCGTGCCTGCATCTCCATGATGGGGAACTGGCTGCCGAAGCCCGGGCGCGCCCAACCGATCCAGGCAAGCCGGTCGCCCAGATCGGGATGGAAGATGTGCTTGTACATCTTGCGGGGATCGCAGCTTTTCAGCTCTTCCGGCATGAATTCGGCCCGGTTCAGGTACCCGGTGCTGAAGACAACGGCATCCACCCCTTCCAGGGTCTTTCCGTCGGCTGTTTTAAGCGTCCGACCGCCTTCGCATACCTCGGTTACCCCGCCAACTATCTGCGCCCCATAATGGGCCACGGCCTTGGGAAGGGCCAGGGTCTTGGTCCCGAAAATTCCCCAGATGCCGTTCCTGGAAGTTACCTTCTCGTTGAGGTCGGCCAAAACGTCAAATACGGGGTCTTGTCGGGCGCGTTCCAGTTTCAGGACAAAGGGGCTGAGTTTTCGGCCGTACTCCCTGGGCAGGTCCCAGATGCCCCGGTGCGTGGATACATCCGCCGCGTGTTCGCCCCGCTTGCGGGGTACAATCCAACCCGTGGTGCCCCGAAGGCTCACCCAGCAGGTCTGGGCGACCTGCGCAATTTCGTAGGCCACATCGGAACCCGATTCCCCGCCTCCGACGACCAGCACCTTTTTACCCCGGAAAGGCTCCCCGTTTTTGAAATCGCGGGAGTGGTAAAAGGGTACTTCGGTCAGCTGCTCCTTCCAGTCGGGGTATCTCGGGATATTGTTGTTGCCGATGGCCATAACCAGGTGCCGGCATGTCAGTTCCTCTCCGTTTTCGAGGCGCACCAGCCAGTTTCCTTCGCCGTCGCGCTCCACCAGGGCCACCTTGCATCCGAACCGGATGCGGGGGGTAACGCCGTAGTGGTCAGCGTAATCGCTCCAGTACTGCACGGCCTCCTCCTTGGTCCAGAAGTAGTGGCTCTTTCCCTCCCCGACCCAGAAATCGGAAAACATGCTGAAGGTTACCGAAGAGGTAAGGGTGAGGTTGTCGTAACTGCGGGCGAACACGCCGCCCAGTTCACCAGCCTGTTCCAGGCATATCGTTTTTTCGAATCCCTTTTCGAGCAGTTCCTTGGTGGCGACCACGCCTCCGGGTCCTGCGCCGATAACGATACATTGATACATAGTCTATTTGTTATAGCTCGGTTTTATGTTGGCATACGTGAGTAATTCTCTGGCCTCCGGGCCAGGTTCGGGGGTTGGCAGGTCCCCGAGAGCCATGCCGGCGTAAACCTCCTGGGGGATAACTTCCAGTACCCGGGCATACTGCCATACCGGGCCGCCCTTGGGGTTCCTGATGTAAAGGTCGGAGAGCACGCCCGTAGCATGGGCCTCTCCCGACAAAAACGCGCGGCGGAGCCAGTGGGGCATTGCGATCCGGAACCGGCTGTCGACCCGTTTTTCAAAATCGATTCCGGCTTCCAGCAGGGTGGGTCCCAGCGGACTCCCTTCCAGGATCTTCCGGTGTACCCGGGCAAACGGTTCGGGGGGCGTACCGTAAAATTGTACCACACCAAGGGTTCGTGAAACACCGGTGGCGTCGCGCAGGTGTACCATCCGGAGCCCGTTCCCCTGCTGCACGATTTCCAGGCGGATGGGCCCAAAAAGATCTTCAAGGAATTGGCTGTGCAGGCGGAAATGCTTCAATTGGCGGTACTTTTAGGAGGGTGATGGCTGTCTGTATTCAGGATGCGGCTGCTCTATGAAGTAAGCATATTCTTTCATTAACAGGGCCGGATTCAAGGGCATGCGGGTAAATATATAATTAATTGCTTTACGTTGCAGGGGCCCCGGAAATAAAATCATCGCCGTGCCCGGATCCCTCCTCTAAGGATCGCAACCACGATGCACCTGTATAAACGGCCCCAACAGCTTTGGGGAAACGATTTTAACGCCTGTGAACCCGATCCATAGGGCATCCCGGCCGTTAGGCTCAGGCATTCAAAACTTCCCGAAGGGCGCTGGTAAAGGCCTGAACTTCTTCCATGCGCCCGGTACTGATGCGGGCCCAGTCGGTCAGGGGGGGGAAAGGCCTGCCGATCTGAACGTCCTTTTCCGCCATGCGGTGGATCAGCGGCCCTATTTCCATCCCGCTCTTAAAGAAAACGAAATTGGTGTGAGACCGTATAAAAGGCAGATTCATCGCGCTCAGCTCCCGGTAGATGTGTTCTTTGGCCTTTTCGTTCTGCACAAGGCTGTACTGGTAGAATTCGCGGTCGCGGAGCGCTGCCTGAGCCGCCAGGATAGCCAGGATGTTCGTATTGGCCATTAGCGACTCCCGCAGGCGCGAGGCAATGTCGGGACGGGCAATAAGATAGCCGATTCGCAGGCCGGCCAGTCCGAATACTTTAGAGAAAGTCTTGGAAACGATCACGTTCCGCCCTTCTTTGACCAGTTCGACCATAGACGGGTAGTCAGGGATACTGATATAATCGTAATAGGCCTCATCGCTGAAAATTACGGCCCGTTGGTCCGTGGCATACATAAATTCCTTCAGCTTTCCGGCATCCAGCAGGGTGCCGGAGGGGTTGTTTGGATTGCAGATGAAGATGAGCCGGGTTTTGGAGGTGATGCGCTGCTCCATGGCATCCAGGTCGTGGTGCAACGTATCGTTCAGGGGTACGCGGTGCACGTAGGCACCAAACTGCTCGGCATAGGTCAGCAACGACTGGAACGTGGGGTCGGCGGCGATGATTTCCCCGCCTTGCAGCCCGTAGATAAGGCCCGCAGCCTGCAGGCCTTCTGTAGACCCCCCTGTAACCACCACGCTGGAGGCAGGAACTTCTTCTTTTTCAGCTATAGTCTTTTCCAGGGCTGCCAGATGCTGGAAGGGGTACCTGCATCCCAGGTCCATCTGCTCCGCCAGGGCTTTTCGGACCGAATCGGATGGCCCGAAGGGATTTTCGTTGGAATTGAGTTTTACGGGGCCAGCCGCCGGTATCCGGAGGCGGGAAAGGGCAGGGGAGGCCATGCCTGAGACCCCTCCAAGCAGGGTAAACCCGCCCCCCAGGGCTACGGTCTTGAGCCAGTTTCTGCGGTCGGTTGTATTCATGTTTCGCACCAGTTTGGGAAAAGGTACGAATTAAAACCAAATGCGGGCAAGGGCCTGCAGAATTGTACTCCGGCCCGGGAAGGCTTACAGCCGGTGCAGGGTATTGCTGATCAGGATGGCCGCCATTAGAACCACCATGGCCAGGTTTACGGTAATGGCCACCACTTTCTTTTCCGAGAGCGGCTCGTGCATGCCGCGTATCACATAAACGGTCCCCAGAATGCCCAACAGGCCGGAAACGACTATGGGAAGACCGAACAGGATCTTGGAGAGGGCAGGGCCGAAATTGATCATGATGGTAAGGGCTGCAAAAGTTAGGAGCCCCAGGATAAACTGACTCATCCGGTACGATCGATCCGTGT
>DATIPV010000373.1:0-2323 GCA_035471525.1 Robiginitalea sp. | reverse complement strand
AGGGTCTGGCTGAGGCGTTGCCTTGATAGCATTATAAAATTCCTCACTGGCGCCTGAAGGCGGCGGCAGGGTTTGTTTCTCTATAATCCATACGCCCGATTCCACGGCTGTATTTGCCTGAACTTCAGGACTCGCTGTGTCTGGTGCTTGTTGACACGATGCGAACAGGATGGTCAAAATAAACGGAGTAATTTGAAAAAGTGGCTTCATGAATTCGGGAAGATGTGTTTATGAAAGACAACTATAGGAATTTTTAAGTTAAACATTTTTTGAATTGTAAGGAGCAACTGCGTAATATCCCAGTCGCCGGAATGCCGGCCAAAGTTTAGGGGTTTGTTTACAGGAGATTGAAGTACGCCAACAAAATAAGGTATTCACTGGTTCAATAACAAAGAGGGAAATAATCTATTGAATTGTCGGTACTGCCTCTGGCCCGGGGCCGTTATTTTTCTGTTTATTTGCATCAAAACCTCATACCATGAAAAAAGCCATTAGCGCCTTATTGGTTTTACTCCCACTGTGTACCTATGCCCAGAACTCAGACTATACCATAACCTCTTACCTGAGTGAAGGCTTTAAGGCTCCGAATACCCATTATATAGGCGAAGCCTGGCTGAATGGGTTGGTACGCGC
Organism: Robiginitalea sp.; assembly: GCA_035471525.1. Taxonomy (GTDB): domain Bacteria; phylum Bacteroidota; class Bacteroidia; order Flavobacteriales; family Flavobacteriaceae; genus Robiginitalea. The sequence continues at coordinate 1,690 of DATIPV010000373.1, read as the reverse complement.
CGATGCCGACCTGAATTATAACATTACAAAGGCGACGTTCAGGGCGAATTCAACACTGGACTGGCATAAGCACACCACGCCTCAGATACTCATAATTGTGGAGGGTAAGGGATATTATCAGGAAAGGGGGAAAGACCCGGTAACCATGAAGGTCGGAGACGTCATTACGTGTGCTAAAGAAACCGAACACTGGCACGCCTCTTCAAAAGACCAGGATGTAACGTATTTGGCCGTATACAGCGGGGAGACCCTCTGGACGGAGGTGCTTTCGCAGGAAGATTACGATGCGGTGGCTGAAACCCTGAAGGGCCATTAATCGCGCCTGCTCCCGCTCTTCCCTATCGGAGCCGGCCAAGCCACCAAAGACCGTTCCCTCCGCCGGGTACCCGGCCAAGGGGCCCCGGCAGGGAGGGGGCAATCCACTTGGAGAGCACCGTTGGGCATAGCAGATGCGGCGGTTTTGTTTATATTGGGGTCGTGCTAAAATTCCTTTTGTCATGAAAAACTTCCTTGTTGCGCTATTGTTGGTCGGGCTGGTTCGTTTTGGCTACGCTCAGGTTTTGCAGGCTGAGCAGGTCGATCAGCAAATCAGCACCTTAAAAGCGTATGTTCACGATACCTCAGGCTTTTCGTATCAGCTTCTCGATTCGGTGGAAATGCCCGGGGCTTCGGTCTATCGGGTAAGAATGATCTCGGGCACCTGGCTTGAACCCACCGTGGTAGACCAGCCTGAGTGGTGGCACTGGCTCGATATTGTGGTGCCCGAGCAGCGAGATCGCGCCACGGCGTTGCTTTTTATAGGGGGCGGGAGCACCCACGACACCATTTGGGAACTGGATTCGCTCAATGTGGCCAAAGCCATCCAGACCCGCTCGGTGGTGGCCCATATCAGCAATATTCCGTTTCAGCCGCTAACCATGATTCAAAGCGATACGATACCGAGGTACGAAGACGACCTGATTGCCTACGGGTGGAATCAATTTCTGACCAGGGGTGCCCGGTCCGAAGATGCCGGGTGGCTGGCGCGTTTTCCGATGACCCGTGCAGTGGTTCGGGGAATGGATGTCGTACAGGAAATTACGGAACACACCTCAGTGCCCGTCACCCAGTTCTTTGTTTCCGGAGCCTCCAAAAGGGGCTGGACCACCTGGACCACCGCGGCGGTCGACGACCGGGTCATCGGCATGGCCCCGCTGGTGATCGATTTGCTGAACCTGGAGGAGTCATTCAACCATCACTACCGGGTGTACGGTGCGTGGTCGCCGGCCGTGGCCGAATATGAGCATTTTCAAATCATGGATTGGATCGGGTCATCGGAATTCGAGGCGCTCATGAGCTATGTGGAACCCTACCAGTTCAAAGAGGTGTTCGACATGCCCAAGCTCATTGTAAATGGGACCATAGACGAATTCTTTGCAACCGACTCCTGGAAATTCTACTACGACGCCCTGCCGGGCGAAAAGCACCTGCAGTATGTGCCCAATGGCAATCACGGTCTGGCCGGCTCCTATAACAGCCCAAACGTGTTTTCATTTTACGACCACCTTATTCACGGGTGGGCCATGCCCTCTTTTGATTGGGAAGTAACTCAGGAAGGGTTTAAGGTGCGTGTCGACCCTGCGGCCCATGTCGAGCTGTCGCTTTGGCAGATAACCAACCCCAAAGCCAGGGATTTCAGGATTTGGGAGGT
>DATIPV010000372.1:0-7505 GCA_035471525.1 Robiginitalea sp. | reverse complement strand
GGGCCACTTCCAGTTCCTGTACGTGGTAGCGGGACTGGTTTCTGCGGTATTCCCGGAATTGCTCCTGTAGCTCGGTTCCCTCGATCTCGGCTTCGGCTTCAAAGGCATTCCAGCGCGTATTGATGCGAACCTTTCCCGGCTCGGCAAAGAATACGATGCGGTCGTTCATCGCGTTGTTGTCGGCTTTGTCCAGATAGAGGTAAAACAGATCGGGGTCTTCTATCTCTCCCCTCAGGTGAAATTCCCCCTCGTCGCCCACCGGCATGGAATCCAGGGTAACCAACGCGGTGTCCTGGACCAGCTGCAGGTAGAGGGTCCCTTTTCTGAGGCCTTCTACCCGTCCTTCCACAATGAGGTCTTTCGGGCTCTCTCCCGAGCAGGAAACCAGCAGCCAGGACAGCACCCCGGCAAATACGAATTTTTTCATTCCGTTGTATTGAGGGGCAAATATCTGCAATTTTTTCATATCCCCGTGTGCCGATGGCGGGGGTCAGGAAATCAGACCGGGGCCACCAATTCCATGAGGTAGGCGCAGAGCAGGGCACCCCCGGTGCCAACCACGTACCCCAATACAGCCAGCAGTACCCCCACCGAACTCAGGGAGGGATGGAATTCTGCTGCCACCACAGGGGCCGATGCAGCCCCCCCGACGTTGGCCTGGCTGCCTACAGCCAGGAAAAAGAACGGTGCCCGGATCAGTTTGGCCACCAGGATGAGCAGGCCTGCGTGGATGCCGATCCAGATAAGCCCCACCAGAATCAGGCCCGGATTTTCCAAAATGCGGCTCAGATCCATTTTCATGCCGATGGTAGCTACCAGGATGTAGATGAAAACACCTCCCAGCTTGCTCGCTCCGGCCCCTTCGAAATTTTTAGCCCGTGTAAACGATAGGCCAATGCCCACTGCTGTTGCCACTACAACCATCCAGAAAAAATCGCCCCCCAGAAAGGAGAGGAAGCCGCTGGGGTCGCGCACCGCTTCGAAGCGATCGGTGAGCGATGTGCTGAGGGTACCTCCCAATAAATGGGCCAGTCCCACGGCTGCGAAGGCCAGAAACAGCATCAGCATATAGTCGCGCAGGGTCGGAACCCGCGTTATGCTGTCCGAAAAGGCGGTAACCTTTTTTTTGAGCGTCTCAATGGAGCTGGAATCGGCCTTGAGCCAGCGGTCGATCTTCCCGGCTTTTCCTACGCCCAGCAAGAGGATGGCCATCCAGATATTGGCGCATACGATGTCTACCAGCACCATTTCACCGAAACGCTGCGGGTTGAACCGGAAGATCTCCAGCATGGCTGCCTGGTTGGCCCCGCCGCCGATCCAGCTGCCGGCAATGGTGGTAAGGCCCCGCCAGACGGCATCGAACCCGGCGCCTCCCACCGTATCGGGTGAGATGGCCGAAACTATCAGTATGGCGACGGGCCCCCCGACGATGATCCCGGCAGATCCGGTCAGAAAAAGGATGAGGGCTTTGGAGCCCAGGTTGCTGATGGCTTTCAGGTCGATGCTGAGGGTCATCAGCACCAGGGCGGCTGGCAGCAGGTATTGGCTGGCCATGAAATACAGTCGGGAGCGGTCGTCGGAAATGATTCCCAAACTCGCCAGCACCGCCGGCAGCATGTAGCAAAGCAAAATGGCCGGCACCCAGTTGTAGAATTGCTTCCAGAATCCTTTCTGAATTCCGGAGGTGTAGAAAACGAATCCCAGGCACAGGGCCAGGAGTCCGAATACAATGGTGTCGTCGGTAATCAGGGGTTCATGCATGGCCCAATGGTTTAGTACGGCCTAAAAGATAGGGGATTTTTTTCAGCCCTCAGATGTTGAGCCAGTAGGTGATCTTAAGGTTCACCGAGCGGTAGCGAGGCGAAAACCGGTCTACGTAGTAGTTGTCGTTATAAACCAGGAACAGGTCCGATAGGGGGGCAAACCGCCATTGCAGCCGGGTGTTGATGCCCAGGTTGTCGCGCTGGTTGCTGTATTGGATCAGCGTGTTCCAGAACACCGACTTCGAAAAGGTGATCTCAAACTTCGGGCTTATGAGCCAGATATCGGCACTGCCGTATGGATCGGGGAGGCTAATGCGGTCGTAGTTCATCAGCAGCGACACATAGGCTTTGGGCTGGAACCGCATATTCAAAGCCCCCTGAAGGGAAAAGCGCCGCCCGTTGTAGAACTGTCCCACGGTATTTTCCAGCTGGAATGACAATCTGCGACGGAGGTCTGAGGTATAGGTAAGTTCCAGGCTCTTGTAGCGGTATTCCGAATCGGCCGGCAGTGCCAGGGCACCATCGGCCCCCGTGGGTTCGAAAGCGTCGAACAGGTAGGTGTATTCGTTGTTCCAGCGCACCTGGGCCTGCGACTGGTTCTGGAACCGGGCTTCCCACTGGAGGCGCAGGTTCTGATCGGTCTTCTGCAGGGAGGCGCTGGGTTGCCAGATCCAGAACGGGGTGAATCCAAAGCTGTAGTTGTTGAAGATGCCCTTCTCGGGCCAGAAAACCCGGGCCACGCTGGTTATGCTCTTAAGCATGTCGGTGCGTCTGACGAAGCCGAGGTCCGACTGAAAATTCTCCCCCAGGTAAACTACTTTGGAAAACCCGGTCCAGTTCCGGGTATTATAGCGCAGGGTGGAACCGGTTGAAAGGTCCTTTCCGCTCGATTCGGGTTGAAAGGATTTGTGCAGGTAGAACTGCCCGCTCCATACGTTGTCGGAAGATATCAGGTTGTAGTCGATGCCCGCAACCCGGTTGTACCGCTTTTCAGGGCTCAGGAAATCTTCTTGCCCGGTAGATTCCCGGTTCAGGATAAACACCCCCAGGTTGGAGCGGGAAAAAAGCAATTGCTGCAGGGCCAGCATGGTATTGTTGTTGGACGGGATCTGGTTGGGGGCATCCTTCTCAGTCTGAATGCTGAAAAAGCCCAGCCTGAGGCTGTTGTTGAGTTTGCCGCTCAGGCGAACCCCGCCCAGAATACGGTTCTCGATCGTATTCCCGGCCGTGTCACGGGCAATCCCGATCCGTCTGGAAAAGAAGGGGTTGGCATCGCGCTGGTCTCCAAAACCAGAGAAAAGGTCGCTGTTGTCTATAAAGAACTGCCGTTTTTCCGGAAGCGACACCTCGAACCGGGTCAGGTTGGTTACCTGGTCGTCGACCTCTACCTGCGAAAAATCGGGGTTTACCGTTATATCGAGGTTCATGCTGTTGCCCAGGGAAACCTTGGCATCGCCCCCCACCTTGAGGACGGTACTGGCCTGGTCGGTTTCGTAATCGCGGGCGTGGCCCGTATTCACGTAGGGGATCAGGGCCATGGGGGTGCGCGATCTGCCCAGGGGCCGTTCAAAGACCATTTCCCCCATAAAGGTAAGCCCGTATATGTTCTGGTTCTGCGGGATATGCGCCCAGGTGCTGCTCTCGTTCGACTGGCTGTCGAAGCGGTAGCTGTTAAAACGCCAGCGCGTTTCCCCCTCCCGGAATTTAAATGAGGTAAGGGGAATGATCAGTTCTGAAGTGTAGTAGTTGTCTTCGATAACCGATTCGCCCCTCCATTTGACATCCCAGGATATGGTGAAGCCGTTCAGATCGAGCCCCCCGCCCGAAACCAGGCCTTCCCGCAACACGCCGTAGGGGTTGGTGCCAAACAGAAAGGCGTTGTTGCCGTCGTTGAAGGTGTCGAACATCAGGGTGATATTGTCCGAATTTCGGGCCTGGAAATCGCGCCTCAGCGATTGGATGGCGAAGTTCCGACCCGCAGCCCGGACTGTGATGCCAATATACAGATTGGTGTCGTCGTACAGCATTTTGATCTCGGACTGCTGCCGGGCCAGGATGCTGTCTGCCGGGAAGTATTGCCAGAAATTGTCCGCCGCCTCGGCCTCTTGCCAGATGGCTTCGTCGAGCTTCCCGTCCAGTATAATTTCCTGGTCTATATGCTTCACCTGAAAGGACCGGGATTGAGGCTGCTGTGCAAAAATCGAAGCTACTGATCCCAGAAGGGCAATCCACGTTAGAGAACGCATCGGCACGTAAATCTCAATTAAAGGCCTACAAAAATACGACTTCAGGTGTTAAAAACACACATAAAAAGAAGAATAATACCGGCCCGGCCCGCATCGGAGGCGATAGCGTCATGGGCTCTGCGATTTCCCTGCCCGATCGCCCCTCAATTTCGGCCCCGGAACTTGCGGGTTTTGGTTTTTTCGGGATTGGAGAACAGGCGTTTGAAGAACCCGTCCCGCTTTACCGGCGGGCAGTCCATCAGTTCCCTGATTTTAGGGTCCGGTTCGGGAAAGGCACCGGAGGTCCAGTACTCCAGGGCAGGCTCCTTTTTCAGTCTCTGGTACCAGCCGGCGAACAGGGGGAGGGCGGCATGGGCCCCCTGACCGATGCGGGTGTTCGGGAAACCGAGTTCGTGGCTTTCGAGCCCCACCCAGCTTACATGTACCAGGTGGGGGGTAAGGGCGACGAACCAGGCGTCTTTGTTGTTTTGGGTGGTTCCTGTTTTGCCTGCCAGGGCCCCGGTAAGGCCAAATTCGGTGCGCAGGCGCGCCGCGGTGCCGGCGTCCACCACCGACTGCAGCATTTGCAGCATGATCTGGCGCGTCTGCTCGGAGTAGGCGGGCCGGGCCGGCTGCGCGGCAGGCCGGCGATAGAGCGTTCGACCCTGGCGGTCGGTTATACGGACGATGGAGTAGGGACGCAGCGGCCGGCCTCCGTTTACAAAACTGGCATACGCCCCCGCCACTTCCGGGATGCCGATAGATCCGGCACCCAGGGCCAGGGCAGGCGTTTCGGGCAGTTCAGCATGGATTCCCAGGGCCCGGGCCTGTGCCATAACGCGGGGAATCCCCGTTTTTTCAAGCACCTTTACGGCCACTGTATTGACTGAATTCCGCAGGGCCTCCTGCATGGAGTAATTGAGGAATCTTTCATCTTTCCCGGATGCGTTGGAGGGGGTCCAGTCTTCCAGGTTTTCGTAGCGTATTTCGCGGGCCTGGAAGTATTCGCAGGGCCGGATACCCGATTCCAGCGCGGCCGTGTAAACTACGGGTTTGAATACCGACCCGACCTGCCTGCGGCTCTGGGAAACGTGGTCGAATTTGAAATGCGCGTAATCGGTGCCCCCGACCCAACTCAGCACAGCGCCCGTGTGCGCATCGATGGCCAATTGCCCGGTCTGGAGCATTTTGGCGTAGTGCAACAGGCTGTCTCGGGTACTTCCGCTGATCTTCCGGGAACCGTCCCAATCGCTCAGCTCCAGCAGATGGGGCCGTTCCAGGGAATCCATAATGGTTTGCGGGTCGAGCCCCTGCTGCTCCAGGGCCCTGTAGGCTTCCGATCTGCGCACGGTTTCCGTCATAAACCGCCTGTCGGCCAGCCAGGGCGCCCTGGGCCCAAAGGCCTTTTCGAAGGAGGCCTGCAGCTGCTTCATATGGCTTCGGGTAACCGCTTCGGCCAACTCCTGCATCCGGTAGTCCAGCGTGGTGTAGATTTTCAAACCGGAGGTATAGAGGTTGAGAGGCGGATCCGATTCCGGCAGGGAATCGAGCCAGGCCGTCAGCTGTTTTCGCACGGCTTCGCGGAAGTAAGGCGCCAGGCCGGCATTGGGGTCGGAGGGTTCGTAGTCGAGCCTGAGGGCGATTTTTTTCAGGCTGTCCGCCACGTGCCCGGGCAGATACCTGTTGCGGGCCATGGCGTCGAGCACCAGGTTCCGCCTGGCGAGGCCGGCTTCCGGAAAAAGGCGGGGGTTGTAACTGTGGGTGGCCTTCAGCATGCCGATAAGGGTGGCCGACTCTTCTGGGTGCAGGGCCTTGGCGGGCTTGTTGAAGAATTTCCGGGCGGCGCTTTCGATGCCAAAACTGTTGTCGCCAAACGAGACGGTATTCAGGTAGAGCTCCAGGATCTCATTTTTATCGTAGAGTCCCTCCAGCCGGGTGGCCGCAAGCATTTCCCGCACCTTGTCTGCAGCCAGCTGCAGCCTGCCGCCCCTGCGGCGCGGGTACAGGTTTTTGACCAGTTGCTGGCTCAGGGTGCTGCCCCCACCGGCCCCGGCATCCTGCAGCAGTATGGTTTTAAAAAAAACCCGCATCAGACTGGGGTAATCGATACCGGAGTGCTGGTAAAATCGCTCATCCTCAACGGAAACCAGGGCATCGACGGTGTGCTGAGGGATCTGCTCCAGAAGAACGGGCTGGCGGTCAGAGAGATAAAATTTGCCGATCAGGACGCTGTCGGCTGTATAAACTTCCGATGCCCGGTCGAGCCGTATGTCGGCAAGGGACCTCCTGCCGGGCACCGGGCCCCAGAGGCCCAGGGACACCGAAACCAGGAACAATCCTGCCAGCAGCAGCAGGCTGCCAAGTAGGAACACAAGCAGGCGCAGCCAGCGCGGCCGGATGTTTCGAATCCCATGCAACACAAATGACAAGTTCCAATAATCCGGCCAAATCCCTGTGTCATTTAACAATTCCTTAATGGGGTTTTGCTACTTTTGAATTGTACGTAAATGATATGAAAAGGTATTTCTGGATAATTTGCTGGCTTCCGATGACCCTGGGTGCCAATGAGCCTTTTTGGTCGGCCACAGGCCACCGGGTGGTAGGGGAAGTAGCTTCGCAACACCTGAGCCGGAAGGCCCGCAAGGCGGTTGCCAGGCTGTTGGACGGGCAGAGCCTGGCAGAGGTTTCTACCTACGGCGACGATATCAAATCCGATACCCTGTACCGGCGTTTCTCGGTCTGGCATTATGTCAATATTCCCCCAGACAGGCGGTATTCCGAATCGGAACATTACAAGGGCGGCGACCTGGTAACCGGCATCGAACACTGCATATCCGTATTGAAGGACAAAAATGCCCCCCGCGAGGAACAGGCCTTTTACCTGAAAATGCTCATCCATTTTATAGGAGACCTGCACCAGCCCCTGCACGTGGGAAGGCAGGAAGACAAGGGAGGCAACGACATTCAGGTGCGGTGGTTCGATCAGGGCAGTAACCTGCACCGGCTTTGGGACTCCAACCTTATCGAAAGCTATGGGATGAGTTACACAGAGCTGGCCGCCAACCTGCCCCGCTGGTCCAGAACCCGGGTCCGCGAAGCACAGCAGGGCGGCCTTTTGGCATGGGTAGATGAAAACCAGGAGCTCGTAAACCGGGTCTATGCCTCCGTTGAAAGCGGAGATAAGCTCTCGTACCGCTACCGCTACGAGTGGTGGGATACCGTGGAGCAGCAATTGCTTCTCGGCGGGTTGCGGCTGGCAGCCGTGCTAAATTCCCTGTACGGGTAAACAGCCGATTCCATCCTTCTTAAAAGGAAGCAGGTTCCGGGGGCGCATTCCCTCTTTTTAGGGCAACCAGCGGCGGAGCATTTTCCGGGTTTTGTCGGAGTGAAAGGGCCATTCCAGGGCCCGGGCCACCTTTTCCGGATCTTTTGTATGGCTGTAGAGCAGCTGGAAATAGTCGGCCACGCTCAGGTCCGCGGCCTGGGCGACAAGCTCGAACGGGTCGCCCGCGCGCAC